>NZ_JAASHC010000011.1:0-144280 GCF_019734355.1 Bacteroides sp. K03 | reverse complement strand
AAGAAACTGTGAAGGAAAACAGTAGATATTAACCAAAATGTGTAAAGTGAATACAGGCATAGTCAGAGTGTACATTTTTGTCATGCAAGAGTGTACACTCTTGTTATATAAAGATGTACACTCTTGCATGACCAAAGTGTACATTCTTATTTTAATTGATTATCAGCACTTTACATCGAAATAATAAAATAAAAAAACGAGCAAATTCTTTTAAAGAATTCCTCGCCTCTGATAAGAAAAGCCATAAGGCTTTTCTTTTGTTTTCCTCTTTTTTCCTGAATTACAATCTTCTTTCTTACCTAAAAAACTTCAATTACCTATTATTCTATTGTTATCCTTATTAATCTTTTACCTTTTATTTGTACCTATTGAAGCTTTGTTTATACCTTAAATTCTAATACCTTAATTTCTTATTTTTACCTTTTAAACTAATAACAATTTCTCAATTGCACTGCAAAGATACAGCTTTTTTCCGTGTGCGCAAACGGTTTTGCGTTTTATAACACTTTTTAAAGCTATAAATCTTTCACATCACTCAGTTCAACCAGCTTATTTACAATAGCATAGATAGTCAAACCGGCAGCACTGTGTATTTGCAGCTTTTTACTGATATTTCTTCTGTGAGTGATTACCGTATGGATAGAAAGGAACAACTTTTCGGCTATCTCTTTGTTTGTCATCCCCTTCACTACACATACCACAATTTCTTTCTCCCGCTGACTTAGTGTCTCCTGTCCGTCTTCCTCTATATCAGGTTCAATATTCTCCAAACGGGTTATCTTGTTGGAAAGTGTCTCCAGGTCATCAAAAATAGAGATGGAATCGTCGTATTTACTTAGCAGGTTTGCATCAATAAACGAACTTACCAGTGCCACCACCCGAATTCCTTTTCCAGTCGTTTCTTCACGAAATCGCACTACATCAAAATAGTCACCAAATGTTGGGTTTACTACCAATATATCGGGATACTGCGTACGCAGACAGTCGTGTAATGCTTCAACAGAAAGAAGTTCTACCGGCTGGACTTTCAGATTAGGCAAACGTTTTAATGCCAGTGTCAACCCACTACGGATAATCACAGAATTTTCTGCAACAGCTATGCGAATTGCTTCGTTATTTTTCATTGTCATTCATCCTCCTTTCCAACTTCAGAATAGCAGGAACAAAAATATAATCTTCTACTTTACAATGAGACTCAAGCCCCTCTTCACAAGCATATATATCAAACAATGCAGCATTAAGCAAATTGGTGTTTGCCTTAGCAGGACAGTATTTAATAATAATATTTTTAAGTTCAGTCAACTTCTCTCCTACCTGATCATGGTGTTTTGAGAATGTACTGATTTGATAATTCTTTGGTGCGTTATTCTCAAGCAACGCATCTACATACTTAAACACCGTTCTCTCCTCATACTCCATGTGTTTGCGTACTTCCCGCATATATTCGTCGAAGAATTTAAGAATAAGAAAAGATACATCATTCTCTGAACAATCAATAGCTTCCAGCAATTTACGCCGTATAGCAGGCAGACAGAACTCCAAAAAATAAATATGAGCCTGCCGCAAGTAATCAACCAATGCCGGA
Organism: Bacteroides sp. K03; assembly: GCF_019734355.1. Lineage (NCBI taxonomy): Bacteria > Pseudomonadati > Bacteroidota > Bacteroidia > Bacteroidales > Bacteroidaceae > Bacteroides > Bacteroides sp. K03. Next base: position 142,695 of record NZ_JAASHC010000011.1, on the reverse strand, counting down.
ATAGACAGACCATCTGTTTCACCATCCATACGCGAAAATCCCTCGGCCATAAAATTCACTACCGCAAGAAACGTCGGACAATCGACACCATTCATCTCGCAAACTTCTTTTACCGTTTTGTCACCAAAGCCCAAAGACAACCCAAAACGGCTCATAACCTGTAACAGAGAGTAATTATCACTGATAAGATCAATCATCTTATCGGAGGATTTATATTTTTGTAATCTGTCCATTTATACCTATTTTTATATTACGCGTACAAAGGAACGGATATTTTTTCGTGCACGCAATCCCCATTTATAGGTATTTTGGGGATTTAAAAATTAATAATTAAAAATTAAAATGCTTATCTTTGCGACGTTAGTCCGGGAAGAAACCTTGACGGTAAAGTTCATACAAGCCTGTAATAAGGCTCATAATCAGAAAGAATTTATCAAGCTACAACACCGGTCTTTTAATTTTCAATCTTTAATTTTTAATTATAAATCATGGCAAAAGAATTAGAACTGAAATACGGCTGCAATCCTAACCAGAAGCCTGCCCGTATCTTCATGAAAGACGGAGAACTGCCCATCGAAGTATTAAACGGACGTCCCGGATTTATCAATTTACTGGATGCATTCAACAGCTGGCAATTAGTAAAAGAGCTGAAAGAAGCTACCGGACTTCCGGCTGCCGCTTCCTTCAAGCATGTCAGCCCGGCAGGTGCTGCCGTAGCGGTAGAAATGAATGAGACGCTAAAGAAGATTTACTTTGCAGACGATCTTCCACTTTCTCCGCTGGCTACTGCTTATGCCCGTGCCCGTGGTGCAGACCGTATGTCATCTTATGGTGATTTCATTGCTCTTTCTGACACGTGTGATGAAGAGACGGCACGTCTTATCAATCGCGAAGTATCCGATGGGGTTATAGCGCCTGATTACACACCCGAAGCACTGGAAATTCTTCGTAACAAACGCAAAGGTACTTACAATGTTATAAAAATAGACCCGACATACCGCCCTGCTCCTATCGAGCATAAGGATGTTTTCGGTATCACTTTTGAACAAGGACGCAATGAATTGAAAATAGACGAATCTCTGCTCAAAGAGATGCCGACCCGGAATCAGGAGATTCCTGCCGATGCCAAACGCGATCTGCTTATTGCCCTCATTACATTAAAGTATACACAGTCCAACTCCGTATGCTATGCCAAAGACGGACAGGCTATCGGTATTGGTGCCGGACAACAGTCACGCATCCATTGCACCCGCCTTGCCGGAAATAAGGCTGACATCTGGTATCTACGTCAACATCCGAAAGTAATGAGCCTCCCCTGGAAAGATAAAATACGCCGTGCCGACCGCGACAATACAATAGACATTTACATCTCTGAAGATTATATGGATGTATTGGCAGACGGCAGTTGGGAACAATTCTTCACCGAAAAGCCGGAAGTACTGACCCGCGAAGAAAAGCGTGAGTGGCTGGATACGCTAACCGGAGTAGCATTGGGTTCAGATGCCTTCTTCCCTTTTGGTGACAATATTGAACGTGCACACAAAAGTGGTGTAAGTTATATTGCACAACCGGGAGGTTCGGTACGCGACGATCATGTGATTGAAACGTGTGATAAGTATAACATTGCCATGGCATTTACGGGTATTCGTCTGTTTCATCATTAATATAATTAATAAGGTGTAAAAGCATCTATCTGGCTCCAACATACTTATTAATAATCAATAGTAACATCCCCATTTATAATGAGAACCAATGTGTTATTCCATTATAAATGGGGATTTTCTATTTCATCCGGCTACCCTATCTTTGCACCATCATAATAAAACAGAAATTGAAAATGAATAAAATTGGTGTATTTTACGGTTCTACTACAGGAACTACAGAAGACGTGGCCCGTCGCATTGCAGAGAAGTTGAATGTCCCTCAGGGAGATATTCATGATGTTTCAGTATTGACTGATGCTCTGGTAAAAGAATATGATGTATTGGTATTGGGTACTTCAACCTGGGGCGCAGGCGAATTGCAGGACGACTGGTATGATGGCGTTAAAGTTCTGAAGAAAGCAGACCTGGCGCATAAGTTTGTGGCACTATTTGGCTGTGGTGATTCCGATTCATACGCCGACACCTTCTGCGATGGAATCGGTATCTTATATGAAGATCTGAAAGCCAGTGGTTGTACATTTGTTGGTGCAGTAGACACTGCAGGGTATACTTTCGATTCATCCGTAGCAGTAGTGAACGGCAAATTTATGGGGCTCCCTATTGATGAAGTGAACGAAGACGGTCAAACAGACGAACGTATCACTCAATGGGTGGAAATACTCAAAAAAGAAATTAACTAATACTTTTTATTATATATACTTGCATTATGGCTACTGAAAGAACAATCCCCGGAGAGGTAAGAATTTTCCTGAATCACATTTATGAATTTAAGAAAGGAGTACGCAACATGGTACTCTATACCATGAATCGTGAATATGAAGAATTTGCAGTGCACCGACTGGAGAATCAAAACATCAGTTATATGATTCAGAAAGTAGGGCCAAACAAAATCAACCTGTTCTTTGGTAAACCGGAGTGTATGGAGGCTATCCGCCATATCATTATCCGTCCGCTCAATAAACTGACTCCTGAAGAAGATTTTATCTTAGGAGCTATGTTGGGGTATGATATCTGCCAGCAATGCAAGCGATATTGTGGTAAAAAAGGAGGTATTAAGATTGCCGTTTAGTATAGTTTTTTTGTATGTGTTAGCTTATTTGCATGTCTTTTTGGGGAAAGAAGCCGCTTCGTTAGGGAAAGCGGCTTCTTCTTTTATCTTTCAATAGACTCTAAATCCACTATAAATATTATCAAAGATATCGATAATATTTTTGAATCAAAATTGTTCCCGAATCTTTAGGGTCTATAATGATATTCATATGTCTTTTCGGTTTTCCTATTATGATTTTGTATTTCTACCAGATGTCCTGCATCATCATATTGATAATATTGAGATGTACCTCGTGCATCTATAATTTCAGCAATACCGATTAACGGATTATAAACAAAAGTCATAACTTGAGAATTAGGTAATAAAGATCTGAGAGCATTTATCTTATTCCATTCGTCTTGTGTTGGCATTATCCTACTAGTCAGTTTATTAATTATGTCTACTCCTCCTAATTTCATTTCTACTTCTTCATAAGTCGCATTTAAGATTTCCGCTATAAGATATTTTCCCATATACCCCCATATATAAACCTTTTTTTCAGATTCATCTTTTACAATATATGCGGGATTTCCATAACTATCATATTTATGGTATTTAACTCTCAAGACAGATGATGATTGGTTCTCTTTTTTTGTTAGCACTTCTCCTGGAAGAAATAAATTGTTACCCCAATCCATATATACAGTTTCTATTTGTTCTTTGAAAATATTATCTACGTACCGTAGCTTTTTCACAGGTATGTTTATAATGTTAAGGTCAGTCATTGTACGATAAACTGAATTATCTTTTAAATCTGAAGGATATTGTGTCTCTTCTTTTATCACCTCTGCCGAACTGCCAATAAACTCTTGTTTATTCAGAAGGCCTATTTCATTCTCATCGTAAGTGGTAATAGTTTGAATTGGTTCTCCATTTTTAGTAAATAGACTCTCTTTCTTGCAACTTAACGAGTTTCTTCCTCTTGAAATCGAATAATCAAAACATCTGAAGATAGGTAAAGTACTATATTTACCCATAAATAGTTCATGAGAGCGTGATCCGGGATGATCAAAAGGAAACTCTACACATTTCTCTATTTTAATGCCTGATATTGTGTCTATAGGGTCTTCTTTATATTCAAAATTAGTCGATTTTGCTATAGAATAGTTACCATCACCATTGGTGATGTATTCTTTTTTAACTAACAGGTTGTTTTTCTTCCAATAAAAGTCATAAAAAGTACCATATAGTTTACGATCCCAATTACTGTTTCCGTTTCTTTTAAGTATTGATAACATATTGGATTGAAGTTGACTCATGGGGTAGCTAGTTGCAGAAGGATTTATTGATACATCGTTAAAAGTAGTATCGTAATAATAAAGATTATAGCTTGTTGAGTTATACTTGTCACTATATTCATATTCCGTTTTGAGAGAATTATTGTTAGTTTCATTATCAATATATTCTGTAATTCGATTATAAAAAATTGGAATGTTATTAAAAAATTGAGCATCTCCATTTATTGACGAAGAGTAAGTTTTTTGTCTTCTTTTCCAAGAAACAGCAAAAGGATAAGGTTGGGTATGTGCTGCATCCGGAGCATTTACCGTTGTGTTTAATACGAGGACATCTGACATTGCATTTCTATTTGGAATCGACTTAATCTCCGGAGCTAATTTAATACGTCCATAACCATTTTCATATTCATAATATCCATATTTATAACGTTTGATAATTGATTTCCCAAATGGATCCACTGTATTTATCTGCTTTATACGTAAACCACCACCTTCTTTAATCTGATCCTGATATTTATATTTATTAGATTCGTATAAAAATTCGGTATAGCCTCCAGTTGGATAAAATACTTTTTTTAAAATTCCACTTTGAGCATACTCCGGATTGGCATTTTGAGAACCTGATCCAATTTTATAAGTAACCCCGGTCGATGTAACAAAACTGAAAGGAACAAAAAATGGTGCTGCAGCAGATGAAGAACTAGAGAACATCCCGTTTCTATATCCCCAGTAATCTCCTATCTGTCCTTCCTCCTCGTTCGTTTTCAATGGATAATATTCAAAATTATATTTTTCAAATACCTTTCCTTGGGAGTCTTTCCATATTACAGACTCCAGAAACTTATTGGAGGATGACCGTGTACATTCCAAATATTTAATTAATCGATCAGTGTTTTCAGTCTTAGCGCTTATTTTTATTCTTTCAATTTTATTTTTATTTTCTTTGTATTCGAATGTGATTTTTCCAATGCCAAAATCGATTTCCGTTAATCTGGATATTGAATACGAGTTTGCTATTTGACCTGTGGCTGAATAACTAGGATATTCGTTACAAACAAAAGGTGGATATCCTGCACTGATATTTCCCATGCATTCGTCAACTATAGTCACCGTTGGAGAATTTAGAGAGTAATCGATATCTTTGTCTGCAGCGTATTTGAATGTAATTACATGTTTCCTATCAGGCGATTGGATTTTTGACAATTGCCATCCTGTAACATATCTTCTATCGTATAACATAATTGCAAATTCAGTTGGTTGAAATTCATACAAAACACCTTTGTCATCTTGTATCATCATTTCGTTTAAAGATTGTTCTTCAAATCCTTTTCCAATATCTACTACTAAGGGAGCATTGTCTAACAACAAAGGTACCTCTTTATAAAAGATGAAATTTCCGGAATATCCGGGTATTGAATATGAAAAAATATCATATTCACTATCTAAACCATGACTAACCATTTCTGGATAGAAAAGTGTTTGAAGTAAGTTGTAATTTTGTTCTTTTATTTCTGTCTGGGTATTTACATTCAATGTTTCTGCCATGATCTGTGTTGCACTCTTTATGTCACTTGGTACTGCAGCAGGAACATCTGGCCTACCCTTTATAGTCCTCGCTATCATCGCGCCTGTATTTAATGACCAACCTACTCCTAAAGCACCTGAAACTTCGTGTGCTCGTCTACCCGTCGTTTCATAACTTAATGAGATAGGTAATGATAGAGGGCCACATTGAATATTATAAATGGGGATACTAAAAGTGAGAGCTCCGGTCGATAGGTCAAAAGATTGTTCAACATATCTGAATAAAGATGCCATTTCAGGCGATGGTGGTATAACATTAGGCATTTCCGCCTCATAATCACCATTAAGTGACAAACTTCTAATACTATCTTTTGAGAAAAGGTATTCATCTGCGCGAATCGTTTGTGCATTTGATAACTCTGCAAATAATAATGCAACAATTAAATTAAGATATAAGACTTTTTTCATATTTTACTTTTATTCTATATTCTCTTTTCTGTTTACTTACCTCTTCTACGAAAAATACATTCAAAATACTTTTGTCCTTATTAGCTTTCCAGATTCATCGTAATATTTCCACTCACCATATTCACGAACTGTATCTAACTCTGAATCTTCATCCCATAATAAAATACCTTCATTCTGAACTATACCATTAGGGTAGTAAGTTATAGTATAGCACTTATAAGGATATATATACCTTGCATTGTTATCAAGAGAAACAGTATCAGTATTTATTTTAAAATCTTTTTGAATCATTTCCAGATGTCCTCTATCTCCAAAATAATACCAAGTTCCGCTTTTCCTTCCATCCGTGTATTCTCCAAAAGCATCTAGCGTTCCTTTTTTGGAATATGATTTAAATACACCTGACTTTCGACCATTTTGATAATACAGCTCAATAGTATCAAAACCACGATCCTCTATCCAATAACCTTCTTTTTGCCCCTTATTGTTTCTTTTGTTAACTTTATCATTATATTCCTTTTGTGCACAAACACAGAAAGACATAAGAACACACACACATGTAACAAAAAACCTGGTTTTCATAAATTTGATTATTTTAAATTAGTGATGGAAAAAATGATATCTTGTACCGCTCATAATAAAATTAAAAGCAGGAAGCCTATTTACATTTGCCGGAGTTGCCATACTTCTAGAAAGTGTAACACTCACTGTCTCTGATCGCTGTTCTTTTGTGTTAAAAATCCCAATAAAATCAGACCATCTATTTCTATCTATTAGCAAACAACCGGCAGATATGGGAGAACCCGATTTTGTTAGGCCTGTTAAATTCTTTAAGCCTGGTTTGTGAATATTAATTCCTGTTGCATATGTCCGTTCAGGATGAGCAGGGTTAGGAAGGCCTAATTCGATTTGTCCACTGTCATTTATGTCACTCATTCTCAAAGCTGTATATTGTCCTTTATGAAGTCCAACAGTTGCATGATATATGCCTTCTGGAATAGTTGGATAATCAGCACTTGAAGGATTAGTGTTTCCATCAAAGGTTTGTTTTGTCCCATCTGCCAAATACACTGTCGTTGTTGAAGAACCCATATTATACTTATTAGTACTATCAAAAGTTTCATTATCAGAAAAGAAAATAGCTTGTGCGTATAGCCCTGGAAGAAGATTACCTTTTTTATCATAAGAATCTTCTTCTTCTACCCATTCATACCCATTATATGTTCTATTCCCATCATGATCTTCATCATAAGCCAATCGCCAAGCTAATCCGTTAGGATCAATATACTTCACCGGATTATTCGCACAATATGCATATGGACTAATCGAATAATATTTTTCACATAGCGGATCTATACTCGTCCAAACCGGTAAATCCGGTCGATAGAATCTATTGCCAAAGTCATACCAATCCAATTTATGCATTCTGTCCAACTCTTTACCACCATATTTGAAAGCTTGAACGCCACTAAAACCGGCTACATTGCTTAAGATACCGCCAAATGGATAGTAATCATTGACTTCCTCAACCGTACCTGTTTGATTGACAACAATCCGGTTATTTCCTAAATGGTCACGCAGGTAGTAATGGTAAGTGGGAATATTCTCTTTAAAAGTAATATACCCTTCGTCTGTCAAGACCTTGCTCAGTTCATCATTTTCATAGATCACATTTCCACAATATTCCGTTTTAATGCTATCCAACACTTGTTCCGGGACAAGAGGCAAAGTGGTACCCATAGGAATCATTATATTGCTTACAGCCGTCTGATGGATAACCTTACATTTATGCCCGTCGGCAGAATATAGATAGTTAATCGTATTGCCGTTATTAAACTGCAGAGACTTCGGCATATTTAACGGATTATACTGAATAAAAGATATATTCTTGTCATAATCTTGAGTCAGATTACCATTGGAATCATAAAAATATTCTGTGCCTCCTCCCTTGTGGCTATCATCAAACTCAAAGATGCCATTATAAAGTCCTCCTGATTCAGGATCACTGGTGGATTTTAATTGATTACCATTATAAATGGCAGTTAAATGATCAATTACTCCATAATAGATGTTATCACGTTTATGACCATGTCGGCTTAAATCCGTGATATTACCGTTCATGTCATATATGTATTCAGCCGAATAATCAGGTTCAGAAGTAAGGAGTGAATTTCTGGGCTGCCAATAATTCTGATAAGCAGCTTTTCTTAGTCGGCTCAAATTATCATAAGTAAACTGATAAGAATTAATATCAGGGTTGTTCGATGAACGCCAATCCATACGCGATATATTCCCCCCCGGAGTATAGCTTAACTGTTCTCCAAAAGAACGGCTGGTAATATACGTTAATGAGTTACGAATGTCATAAGTATAAACGGTATTTTCGATAGTTCCATGATATTTCTTTGTTGCCAAACGCCCTAAGTCGTCATATGTTTCTTCAGACAAAACAATAGGGATACAACCGGCTAATTGATGAGTTGTCTTTATCAGGCGGTCAGCATGGTCGTATGCGTACGTGTATTCTTCGTTTCTAGGTGCTCCGTTAGGACTATGGACATAGTGCACTTTGACAGGATTGTCTGTGAAGGAATAAGTTGTGGTTTTGATATCATATCCACCCGTATGATTGTCTGACACGACCTCTGTGGGACGTCCTTTTATATCATAGTAGGTAGCAGAAAGCAGGTAAGAAATATCTTTGTCGAATAGTGCAATAATCCGTCCGGTTGAATAACCAGTAGAATTAACCGTAGCCACGTGAAATCTCTCTTTACCTAAATAAGCATTTAAGGATAGAAAAGAGTAGTTGTCATAATAATCAATTTCATACACAATAGGAGAAATGAGATTGAGATTTGTTTTATAACCACTACTTCCTAAATTCGTAGAAATTTGGATATTGTAAAGATTCTCCTGCATCGTACACTTTACAATTAAATTTTTCACGGCAGAGGTATTGGTATTTTTACAAACACCCTTCACCGTTAGACGATGGAGGTCATCATAGAGATAAAAAGTCCATTCTGACTGTCCACGTTGTACTCCATCCTGAGAGAAGATAAGATGGTCAGCATAGTCATAAATGTAGATGATCGGTTCGCATCCGGGAATCTTCTTTTCAATACAACGGTTACGTTCATCATATTTATACTGATAAGCATATAATCCGAGATCGGGATTGTCCTGATAAGCAGGAGGAAGTACGAAACACTTGTTATTGAAGTAGTCGTATACATAATACGTATCATGGGGCATAGTACCCAACATTTGACGGGTTAATATTTGCCGCTCCTGCATATCAATAAAAACATATGAAATGTTACCATCCTCATTGGTGGATTTCGTGACATAAAGTGTTCCCGGAGGGTAAATATCATCCTGGGCAAGAGTACCTGAAGGGGTTATGTAATATAACTTACATGATAGTTCTCCCGAGGTTGTATTCGTCAGATAAGATGTAGAAGTCGGATGACTAGCCCATGCATCACCAGGAGTATACTGTTGAATAATCCGATTTAGCGGTGAAGATTCATATACAGGATCTGTATATGGGCGTGTGTCTCCATTATAAAAATCGGATACAGAGCTTTTAAAAGAAGCCGGATCGAGATAATCAGAGGTCGTAACTTGAGGCAACCAACTCTTTGCTTCCCGACCAAAGTCATCATATTCCTGCAAAGTCACAAGATTGGAATGATTAGGGGTGATTCCTTTCTGTACATTCATAAATGGACGACCAAGGCCGTCATAATATTGTATAGTTTCAATGTATTTAGAGGCATCGCTTTCATGAAGCATGACGCGGGTACGAATGTAGTTCTGATTGCTATTCTGGGCAAAACCATTGTTAAAAACATGAATAAGCAATATTAATAGTACGTATATGTATTTCATAGATATATCTTTTGGTTTCTTAACTGTCACAGTTCAATGAGAATCTAATATTTCAATATTTTCTCGCCATACACTTTATCACCAACTGAAATACGCAACAAGTATTCTCCAATCGAAAAGTCTTTCAATATAAGTTGTTTTTGGTAACTACCTTCATTTTGGAAAGTTTTTTCGGTAGCAGATAATTGACGTCCCTGAAGATCATAAAGCCCAACGGCTACGTCCGAAGGTATTCTTAATAAATAACTCAAAAGTATGCCTTGCTCATTCATACTATATGTATAATGAATAGCCTCATCATCAGCCCCATTCTTCTCTTTTACAGATAAGTTATCTTTAGGAAACTCCTCCATCTCTTCTTCTATCCGATCCCGCATTTCCTGATTCTCCGAATCACCATCCAAACCATAATATTGTTCATGAGGAGGATAATAAAAAGAGGTAGAAAAGTTAGTATATTCTTTGCTTGACTTACAGACTGTGCTGTGCACACTCTCAAATACCGGATAACGATAACCTTCGGCATACCAACGCCATATATTGAGTTCCCAATGAACAGAGTCGTTAGACAAATGATAATCAATACTGTCCCGATGCAAAACAAAAGGAAGTGTATCTACGCGAAGATAAGCTAAAGAGGTGGTAGAGACAGACTTTTCTATTATACTTTTCCGGGTATGTACCCGAAGAACTTGTCGCAAAGTATCACCTTCCGGAAGTATCATCATTCCCAAAGCATCAGCCGTCACAACAGACTTTCCCTGTATATGAATGCCCAAACGGTCACAATAATTTCCCAGACCTTCAAAGTAATCGGTAAAAGTCCGGCCGTAAGGAAAAGGGAAAACGAGAAGAGTTTCCGGTTTGCGATACCTAACCAACGTAGTAGGATTCTCGTAACCAGATAAAAAAAGAGAATCACTACGTAAATAATAATAGTACATAGTACGATGTTCTACACCGGCAACCGTATCTGTTCCAGCATTTATAGATATATATTTCAGTTTGTAGTCTTCATCCACAGATTCCATTTGGCTAAAGTCCCACAACTGATGTACTCCCATTTCACCAGGTGATTTATAAACAACCTGTTGCTTTTGTAGTTGGTCGCCAGGACGAGGTTGATGACACGATACAGATAAAATATTTTGCCCCACCAAAGCAGAAGGAATTAGTATAAAAAGCAGCAACATGTGTATGTGTGTTACAAATTCTCTTATGAAGAACAAAGATGAATCTTTCATAGTAATTAATATTAAATGAATAGCACACAAATATAGACAATAGTTCGTCAAGTTTTGAGTTTTCACAAACAATTATGTTACAAAATATTCAATAGTGTCAATAGTGTCAATAGTGTTACTACTTTCCAGTATAGATTTTACAAATGTATTCTGAAAACTCATCGTTTAGAAAGTATATAGTTTTGTACTGTAAGAGTATGCACCATAAATGGCAAACCCTTTCATATAACTTTTGAGCTTAGTAATCAATTTAATGGAATACCATTAGGGCTACTCCAATAAATTTATTTATACACATCTACCTCATTTTGTAGCCTTTCTTTATAAAAAAGTCATAAATAACTTCCTTTTCATAATTATTCTGATCTTTTAAATCTTAATTACCTATTTATACTGATAACCGACTATAACATTCATTATTTGTGGGTATTGTCGCCCTTTTTAATCTCATCTACCTTTGCCCCCAGAAAAATTTATATAAAACATGAGAAAATTAACAAGTTTATTTATCCTCTGTTTCCTGATGTCTTTCGGCAAAACAGTTGCACAGGGAAAAGACTCTACTAAGAAAGAAGAAAAGAGTTCTTCTTACACAGAAGAATATAATAAGTTCCGTTTTGGCGGATATGGTGAAATGGTAGCAAGCTACATGGATTACGGACTCAACCGAATGACCGAAAAGGGTAGTGTGAAAGAGAACCGGGGTACAGTTGCAATCCCGCGCTTTGTACTCGCCTTTGACTATAAGTTCTCTCCCACCTGGATATTAGGTGCCGAAATCGAATTTGAATATGGAGGAACAGGAAGCGCACGCGAGATAGAATGGTACGAAGAAAACGGGGAGTATGAAGTTGAAATTGAAAAAGGAGGTGAAGTAGCACTCGAACAATTCCATATTACCAAATTGATTCATCCTGCTTTCAACATCCGCGCCGGACACATGATTGTTCCCGTTGGTCTGACTAACTCACATCACGAACCGGTTAATTTCTTTGGAGTCTATCGCCCCGAAGGAGAAACTACCATACTTCCTTCTACCTGGCACGAAACGGGTATCGCATTCTTCGGTAAAGTATATAAATTTGATTATGAGTTGCAATTAGTAGCCGGACTGGATCCCCAAAACTTCCGTAATACAAACTGGGTAGGTAAAGGACGCCAGGGAGCATTCGAAATTGACAATTTCACAAGTCCTGCATTTGTGGCACGACTCAATTACTCCGGAATACGCGGACTTCGTATCGGCGGTTCTTTCTATTATAACCAAACAGCAAAAAACAGTAGTAAACCAAGCAGAAATATAGGACATAAGTTCCCTGTAACAATTTTTACAGCAGATGCACAGTATAAGAGTCCGAAAAACACTTTCATAGCTCGTGCCAATATGGTTTATGGTAATCTCGGAGAAGCTGCCAGCCTTTCGGAAATCAATCGTAAATCACCAAAAGCGACCGGATATCCTACCACAGACGTAGCTAAAAATGCAGTAAGCTATGCAGGAGAAGCAGGCTACAACATCGGATCTTTCTTCGGTGAAAAAGCACCACGCATTTATCCGTTTGTTCGCTACGAATATTATAATCCTATGGAAAAGGCCGGTTATCTGAAAACACCGGATGCCCGCCTCAAAACCTCTATGTGGACAGTAGGACTAAACTACTATGCACTGCCCAACCTCGTAGTAAAAGCAGACTACAGCAAACGCAGAATTGACGGTGGTAAATACAACAACGAAAATATAACCTCAATAGGTATTGCCTATGTGGGTTGGTTTGTAAAGAGATAACTTTAATAATAAACAAATAGAAAGTAAAAAGATGAAGACAAGAAATTTATTTCCAATCTTGTTAATGGGACTTACATTAACGTTCAGTGCATGTAGTGATGATGATGAAAAAAAGAAGGGTGAAACAGATACCTATGAAAATCCATTCGAAAAATACAAAGCAGAGATTGCAGCAGCTGACACAAAGATCAAGTTGAATGATGATGTACTGGATCCTGCCATTGCCACTTATGTAGATGATGTAGTACTCCCCACTTATGCAATGATGCTGGAGAAAATCACAACGTTCAATACATTGGTACAAGCCATGCAGTATGGTTCATTAAGCAACAACCAGATTGCCGACATATGCGAAGCCTGGAGAGCAGCACGTATTCCATGGGAAGAGAGTGAAGCTTTCCTGTATGGACCCGCAGCTTTGAAAAAACTCGACCCGAGCCTTGATAGCTGGCCATTGGATAAAGACGGTATACAGCAGGTACTTGAAAAAGGAGATTTCTCTCATGTGGATGATGAAGTAGACGATGATGACAATGCTCCTACCAATGCAGCGCAAAACGTACGTGGTTTCCACACTGCCGAATATCTGTTGTTTGCAGATGGTAGTGCCAAAGCGGCTGATGCCTTTACAGAAAATGCAGTATTGTTCCTGAAAGTAGTAGCCAGACACATGCTGAAAGATACTAAAGAATTGTATACAGCATGGAAAGATGGCTTAGGAAGTTCCGATGCTGATGTGCCAACTGCTTATGGTGAAATGATGAAAAGACATAGCAGCACAGATCTCTATAAAACTGCTGCCGCAGCTATCGCCGATATTTTTAATACAGAAGGCGGAATGCCGGCTATTGCCAACGAAGTAGGTGAAGCTAAAATTGGTGATCCGGTTAATGAATGGAATGCCGGTAACAAAGAGGAAGCTGTACTCAAAGTAGAATCATGGTATAGCTGGAACTCATTGGATGATTATGAAAACAACATCATCAGTATCCAGAACGCCTACCTTGGCAAAAGAAACAACGATTATAGCACAGATGCTACTGCCAATAGTTTCTCCAGCGTAGTGAAAAGCCTCAACCCAAAACTGGATGAGCTTCTGAGAGCACAAATCATTACTACCCGCCGGGCTATCAGAAATATCCCTTATCCATTCCGCAGCAACCTGGATCAGAAGGCAGCTATCACAAAAGCTCAGAAAGAGTGTGCCAGCCTGGTAGACGGATTGGAACTTGCCGGTCGTAAAATAGCATCTGCAGCCGAATAAAAACAGTAACTAAAAACATCCTAAAATGAAATTGTTTGTCGATAAACACTATTTGGCAAAAGAGCAACATACATACAAAGCCTGTGCAAGGCTTTGTATGTATGTGTTATTCGGAAGTCTGTCCCTCAGCGGATGTGACAACTCTATGGATGACAAGCTCATACTCAAACCGGACGGAAGTGTAGCATTACCTGCCGAGCTATCAGCCGGATACTCTACGATCTTTGCTACCGCATCAGATGCTTACGACATCAATGCAGACTGGGTAACCGGAGAGTTGGAACACCGGTTCAACCGGGGCAATAATCTATACGACCGAACCAGAGGAACAGATAATTCTTCAGGCGGAGGATTGGGCCCTGTATATGCCGGATACTCATGTTCCAGCTGCCACAAAGGTGCCGGACGTTCAAAACCTTCAACAGCCGTGGGAGGCAGTGAGAACGGATTTTCATCTATGCTGGTTTATATCCTGAGAAAAAACGGAGGGTACTATCCCGAATATGGGCGTGTATTGCATGACCAGGCCATCTATGGCGTAAAACCAGAGGGGAGACTAAAGGTTACCTACACGGAAGAAACCTTCAACTTCCCTGACGGAGAAGAGTACAAGTTACAGACACCTCATTATGAAATTACCGATTGGTATGCCGAGAATATAGCTCCCGAAGATTTGCGTATCAGTGTACGCATCCCCCTACGCCACGTAGGCATGGGACAAATGATGGCACTGGATCTGGACGAGCTGAAACGTCTCGCAGCCAAAAGTAACTATCCGGAATATGGTATTAGCGGACGCCTTAATTATATCACCGAAAGAGGGATAAAACAGATTGGCGTATCGGGCAATAAAGCACAACATGCCGACCTGACCGTAGAACTTGGTTTTTCTTCTGACCTCGGTGTAACCAACGACCGCTATCCGGAAGAAGTATGCCAGGGACAAAGCCAGATGATGGGATTTGCCAATTATGGTATTCAGGTATCCACACAAGATATGGAAGACGTTGACCTCTACATGCAAACCCTCGGTGTACCTGCACGACGGAACGTGACAAATGAAACCGTAAAGAAGGGAGAAGAGATGTTTTATAAAGCCAAATGCCAGTTATGCCACACGCCAACACTACATACATGCCCCCGAGGCACTGTATTGCTCAATGGTACACAGCTCCCCTGGTTAGGCAGTCAGACCATCCACCCCTACTCCGACTATCTGCTACATGACATGGGCCCCGGACTTGACGACGGTTATCCCAGCGGGTTAGCCGCAGGATGCGAATGGCGTACTACTCCATTGTGGGGTATCGGCCTTCAAGAGGTCGTAAACGGACATACCTATTTCTTACACGACGGACGTGCACGCAACCTGACAGAAGCAATCATGTGGCATGACGGTGAAGGTGCCGCATCACGTATTCTTTTCTCCAGAATGAGTAAAGAAGAACGGAGTGCATTACTCACTTTCATTGAATCTCTCTAAAACAAAAAGACCTAATCAGACAAAAAAGCAACAAAAATGATACATCAAATAACAAAAACAACCGCCATCCTCGCGTTCAGTGCCCTTACTGTAATGCCGGCTATGGCACAAGAGAAAGAAGTAGACGACAAATATGTAGAAAATGATGTCGTATCACTTGCCGGCAAAAAAGGATTCTCATTCAGTACCAGAGCCGGAGACTTTTTACTAAAACCCTATGTACTGGTACAAACTTCGGCGCGCTTCAACCGCTACGATGACGAAGGACTCGAAAACATGTATGCTGACAACATCGCCAATACCGGTTTTGAAGTTCCCAATGCCATTCTGGGTTTCACTGGAAAAGCTTTTGGAAAGATTACCTTCAACCTTTCACTCAATGCAGCCAAAAGTGGAGGTGCGTTATTGCAACAAGCCTGGTTTGATATCGCTTTCAAAGAATCTCTCCGCTTCCGTGTCGGTAAATTCAAAACACCGTTCACGCATGCTTATCTCTCTACACTGGGCGAGACACTCTTCCCCGTTCTTCCCCCATCAGCCAGTACAATAGTCAACCTTCCCTACTCCCTCAACAGCGTGGGACCTACTTTTGCTACCGGTTTTGATCTGGGTGCCGAACTTCACGGACTCATTAATAACCGCTGGAATTACCAGATAGGTATCTTCAACGGAACAGGGATCGATGTAAACACAGCCACCAAAACAATGGGGCGTGACCGTAAATGGCTACCCTCACTTTTGTATGCAGGACGAATAGCATACATGCCTCAGGGTGAGATGCCTGCCACTCAGGGTGATCCGGATAATCTGCATACAGACAAGATGATGATTGGCCTTTCTACCTCATACAACGCCGAAGCCGAATCACAAAGTAGTAACGACTGGCGTGTCGGTGCAGAATTTGCCTGGATAAAAAACAGACTGTATCTGGCCGCAGAAGCCTATTATATGAATATGAACTTCACCAAACGCCAGAATATCTCCAATGACTATCACTTCTGGGGAGCTTATGTTCAGGCAGGATACTTCATCACCAATAAGTTACAGGGAGCTTTACGCTATGATCTTTTCGACCGTAATGGTACGGATGTGGACGGTTTACTGAATATGCCTGCCGTAGGTATGAACTATTATTTCTGGGGATCGCACCTCAAACTGCAAGTAATGTACCAGTATATGGGACGTACCAAGCACAACACACAGAATGACCGCGAAGAGGACGGACTGGGTATAGCACGCCATAGTGCCACAGCTATGTTACAATTCACATTCTAAACGACTATGAACAAAATATTCAAATATGGAATAGCTCTTCCCTGTTGTAGCCTCCTGTTGAGTGGTTGCGATGACGGGAAGATCTACCCGGACGACTCTATTGATGCGGGAAGAACAGTCACCATCCAGGTTTCCTTTACCGGTGTGCGTGCCTATCCCGACTATAACATGCTGACATTTGCAGCCTTTGGCGAAGATGCCCATGAACCGCTTCTGACGCAGCGCCTCTCCCGCCCCACCGAAGGCAGGGTAGAAGAATACACACTAATGGGGCTTCCGGAAGGGACAAAAGCCGTCGGCATTGCCCTCGTCAGCAGAGGACAGACATTGATTTATAAATACTGCTCCGTAGATATTGACACATCGGTAAAGGAAACGATTCTTCCGAAAACGACTGTCAACCTGGCCACTTATGACCGGATACAAGAACAGGTGTTCGATGCTCACTGCATCGCTTGCCATGGGAAAAGTTCGGGCCAACCGGCAGGTAATCTGTTTCTCACCGAAGGAAAAAGTTACTCAGCTCTGGTCAACGTAAAAGCCGGGGCTCCCGTAGCCAATGAGAAACCATATGTAACTCCCGGTGAACCGGATAACAGTTTTCTGATGGATATATTATCCGAGAACATATTAAGCCACAACCATACGGACATCTTCAACGGTAGTGAAACCACCGAAGTTAATAATCTCCTTAATGCCTGGATAAACAACGGCGCCAAAGAAGAATAAATTAGAAGAAAGACAAGTTATGAAATACCAACATCACTCTTTTAATGAGAAAGAGGTAGAAGTACAAATAGCTTCGTTCTCAAACGGAAACGAAGTATCCGAATACCACATTATACTACAAGGCACTCAGCCAACTCTCACTTATAAGGAGCAACTGAATAACCTGACAGATGTTTACAACTCACTACTGACGGGAGAGCTTAAAGGTGCCAGTGCCCTGTTTAAGCGTTATTTTCTCAGTGATGCTGCCAATCAGGAGGAGATGCTGTTGGCCATGGCCACCGAATATTCGGACTGTGCCCTCTCCATTGTAGAGCAACCGCCACTGAACGGCACTAAAATTGCTTTGTGGGTATATCTGCAAACGGATGTACAAAGCCGTGCCCTGCCCAACGGATTGTTTGAAGCTGTCCATGGCAATTACCGCCATTTCTGGGGAGGAAGTGCCTTTAATCGTGCAGCAAACTCCGAATATCAAACACGGTTGTTGCTCAATGACTATGTGATGCAACTCATGGAGCAAGGATGCACGTTGGCAGACCACTGCATACGTACCTGGTTCTTCGTACAGAATGTAGATGTCAATTACGCCGGAGTAGTAAAAGCCCGCAACGAAGTATTCGTTACACAAAACCTGACGGAACATACGCACTACATAGCCAGTACAGGCATTGGAGGCCGGCATGCCGACCCGAAAGTAACTGTGCAGATGGATACCTATGCAGTGGATGGTATCTCTGCCGCACAAGTACAGTATCTCTATGCTCCCACACATCTCAACCCGACTTACGAATATGGAGTTAGCTTTGAGCGGGGTACTTGTGTCAAGTACGGTGACCGCCGGCAGGTGTTCATCTCCGGCACAGCAAGTATCAACAACAAAGGAGAAGTGGTACATCCCGGAGATATCCGCCTGCAAACCCACCGGATGTGGGAGAATGTAGAAGTCCTGCTACAAGAAGCCGAATGTACATTTGACGATCTGGCACAAATGATTGTGTATTTGCGCGACACCGCAGATTACCAGATAGTGAAGCAATTGTTTGACGAACGTTTCCCTCAAATACCCAAAGTGATTTTGCTCGCACCAGTCTGCCGTCCGGGATGGCTCATTGAAATGGAGTGCATCGCCACAAAGGCAGACCGGAACGAAGCGTTCGCAAACTACTGATGAAAACTGAAAAATAATTCGCTAATATGACAACTGCCAATTAGCGAATTATTTAAAACCATACAATAACCAGGTAAACTGTATGCACAGTTATGCCAATAATCAGTCTTTATGCTGGTGGGTAGGTTTATCCCCGTGATGATCATATCCGTCCGTCAACGTTTTCATGAAAGCAACAAGAGCGGCTTCCTCTTCAGGAGTCAATCCCAGGTTACCCAATTCATCTTTATTCACCGTAGCAGGATATTCGGCTGGTGGAAATTCATCACTTACGTCACGTACATTATAGAAATGTACAATCTCTTCAAGTGTTTTAAAATACCCGTTGTGTCCGTATGGCGCTGTCAGTTCCACATTACGAAGCGTAGGTACACGAAACTTTCCGTTCTCCTCCGCCTTTCGGACAATAGCTCCCAATCCAAGGTCTATAGAATCCGGAGTCAGCAGAAAATATTCCTGAGGAATACAGTAATGGGGGTTTTCGGGATTTTTAGGAATGCCCAGATTATCATAAGTATGATCAGTAAACAGCGTACGGCGGGCAATAACATCCCGCTCCAGAATATGACATTCGGCACAAAGCCCCTTGTTTTCAAAAAGATCAAGTCCCAGTTTCTCCTGTGCAGTAAACGTATAGTTGCCTTTCTTATATGCGTCAAACCTGGAAGAGAAAGGATTTACCTCTTTTGAAGACTGGTATGCCGCCAATGCATCGGTGATATAAGCATACAGGGAGTCTACGTCTTCCGTCTCACCATAAATGCGTATCAACTGCGGATAATAAGAAGTGCGTTTTACTTTGTCTACCACCATACGCTTGTCATGATTCCCCATTTCAACAGGATTGAGAAAAGGTTCGCTTGCCTGAGCCTGTAATGAAGGCGAACGCCCGTCCCAGAACAGACCGCCTACATAAGTTCCCTCCTTTTCATCGTAATACAGATCGGGAATGAATTTTGAATAAGAGATGGTCATCGCATTGCGTTGAGAGTAGAGCCCTTTCACCGCACCTTCGGATACGGCACGGGAATCAATGTCTGCAAAACCTTTAGTCAATGTATGGCAAGTGGCACAGGACTGTCCGGCAGGTTCGGAGAGCGTAGCATCATGGAACAACCGGTTGCCAAGTAACTCTTTCTGTTTATAATAATGGGTAGGATCGTGCATGCAGGATGCCAGGCTGAATACGCCCAACAGCAACACAACATGAAGCAATGGTGTGTGTTTCATAGATGTTTCAATTATAAATATGTCTTAATAATGGTATACAAAAATATATATTTTATCTGAACTATACAAAAGAAAGGAAATAAGAGATGGGAAAAAGGAGAGAAAAAAGAGGACAATCTAAAATGAGGTCAATCGCTTGCTGAAGGTAATTATAACAGCGTAAACAGTAAAGGCGCAGGCTGCATGTAGTAAAGGCGTTCCCTGCATGCAGTCTGCGCCTTTACTACATGCAGGGAACGTATCAACTGTACAAAAGAAATTTCGCCTCTAAAAGTATAAAGAAAATATGCTACATATATCTAAGATGCACAAAGATGCACTCCATTACCCGGTACACTTCTATGCACAGAAAGCAATGCCGGAAAAATTCTACTTAATAGGTTATTTTCACTCCGGCAAAGTAACTCCTTGGCGTTGCCGGACCATAAATATAGTTGGAGTCGCGGTTTGCCCCACGGTCAAAGTCTTTCTGATATGCCTGAAAGATGTTTTGTACGCCACCATTGAGTTGCAATACCGCTGCTTTATACAATTTAAAGTCGTAAGCTACTTTCACACCAAGATCAAAGAATTTGGGTGTAGTGAGAGCTACTGCAGGACGTTCGGGCATCTCCCCCATCGCTGCATTCTCAGCAGAGATAGCAGCACGCTGTACAAGCATACTACCAGTGTACGTACCCGATAAAGCAATACTTAACGGCTTTATCGGTGCATAGGTAGCCGTAAAGTATCCGTAAGTATTTGGGGTACGAAACATTTTCTTTTCAGCCGGAGCGTCATCGTCCCATTGATGCGGTTCGTCGTAATGGCTCCGTTGCAAAGTGATACCAGCCTGCAACTGGAATTGTGTCAGATATGCCAGCTTTCCTTCCAAAGTCAGTCCCATGACTTTTGCACCCGGTCCGTTACCGCGTGTCCGTATCAATACTCCATCTCCACGGTCCTCATACGGTCCAAGCACGAAAACATCTTTCAGACTCGTATAAAACCCTTCGACCAGAAAATTTACTTGCCAGGCTCCCAAACGGTGATACATATCGGCAGAGGCACTCAGGCTCTGCGACTTCTCTTCTTTCAATCCTTTAGCGCGTTCAATCATAGACACTGTACCACCCACATTCTCAATATGCAAATCCTCATCAAAGGCCTGCGGAGCACGAAAACCGGAAGCATAACTCAGACGGAAGTTAATATCCTTCGTCGGATTAAAACGCAGATTGGCACGCGGACTGAAAATGACATGATTCACCAGATTATGCTTATCCAGACGACCTCCGAGAAGAATACCCCACTTATCATTCTTCCATTCGTTCTGGAGAAAGCCACTGTAAATATTCACCGTCTGTAACGTCTGGCGGTTGTATCCCCACATATTGTCTTTCAGACGGTCACGGTTGTATTCCAGTCCGGCAGTGAGATCGGCAGGCATAAAGAGGCAACGCCCGAAACTGTACATATACTGTGCACCCCCCATGGCCGTAAGATCTGTGGTTTTGCCGTAGGCATTCAGGTCTTTCCCACCGCCATAATAACTGTCACGGTCTGTATTCAAAGCCGAAGCGAAAAGGCTCAGGCGATGTTTTTCATCGGGCGAGAAGTAATCGAACTTCAGGCTACCGCCATCAATAGCATGTTCCAATTGCTCGGCTATATTGGCTTCGTGAGGCGGACGATTCAGCAGATCTCCTCCCCGGCGGAACTCCTGCAAATGATGATACTCAAAAGTCAGCTTAGAGTAAGTGCTCGTCTTGAAATAAGAACGGAAACCTACAGTCTGGTTCTTCAGTTTGGGCAACTCCGTATAGCCGTCTCCATTGTAATCATACCCCGAACGATGGCGGTTCTGACCGAAGATATAAACTCCTGCGCGATGATCGTCCGTCACCAGAGAGACATTTAAAGAGGTATTATTATCGAAAGAGTTACCGCCCCCAAATCCGGTAATAGTATGAGACAACTGGCCGGAGTTGCGCAGTGGCTCTTTTGTAATAATGTTAATCGTTCCGGCTATTGCAGACGATCCGAACAAAGCCGAACCACCTCCGCGCATTACTTCTACCCGTTCAATCATACTGGCAGGAATCTGCTCCAACCCATACACCCCCGAAAGAGCACTGAACACCGGACGAGAGTCTATCAGGATCTGTGTATACGGCCCGTCCAGTCCATTGATACGTACCTGCTGAAAGCCACAGTTCTGACAATTGGTTTCTACCCGCACGCCCGGCTGAAAGTTTAACCCTTGCGAGAGAGTACTGGAGTTGGTAGATTCAAACAGTTTCAGATCGACCACATTGACCAATGTAGGTGCCATACGACGGGTTGTTTCGTTACGATTGGCAGAGACAACCACCCCGTCAAGAGCAATAGCGTCTTCTTCCAGTTCGAAATTCTCTTCCAGCGTCTTGCCTTTTTTCAAGGTTACGTCGCGGGTCAGGGTTTTGTATCCCACAGAACTGACTTCCATCCTGAAATTGCCTTCGGGAAGATTCTTCAGAAAATAATGTCCCGTAACATCTGTTACCGTACCTATGGTAGTCCCTTTAAGGGCAATCGTAATATATGGTAAGTGCTCGCCGCTATTCTTATCAAGTACATGCCCGATGATATTGGCGTCAGATTTCTTCAACTCAGGGAATTCAGGATGTTCGGGTTGTGTGGCCATTGCTGAGAAAAAAACATAGCACAGGCCAACGAGAATAAAGATATATTTTTTCATTTTCGTTTGTAGTTAGTAGTAACCACCCGGCAATGACAAAGGATGGAGACAGGACAATCGTACAGTCCTTTCCCCAACCACCATCCGGTAGTTACTTATTATTAATAAATGATTAAAAAAGAGGTTCTTTCGCGTTGAGACGGAAAGAGCTTACGATAGATAAAGCGAAGGAGGTGCCCTCAATGACACCACTCCTGCACAAGAAGCATGACGGCCTATACGTTGAGGACACCATAGAAGCGTACACAACAACAATGCCGTAAATGCTGCAAAAACCGGGATAATACCCGCATCTGTAGTTTGAACGTGGGTTAAGAAGTGAATTAGCTGAAACTCAACACTCGTATGTTCATGTTTTGTTCCTTTCTTAAAGGGGTGTGAGTGAACGATTGTCACCCCGTTCACCACGTGCGAGTGAGTGAACAGCGTAATGCCTGCCATGTACGAAATAAACAGTACAGGGAGGAACCACTTCAGAATAGACAGGTACAATCGTTTCATCTAAGTTTGTTTTCGGCAAAGATAAGGGGAATAATTATATCAGACAATCCCCATTAATGATGATTTGTCAACAAATACCGACTAACAGGCAGAAAAGCCTGGTTTTTCACTATTATTAGGTATTTCATATCTCAAAGAAGCTCCTCATCTTTACAGTGAAATAGTAATAACACTCAGCCTGATGCAAAAGTTGCCAATGTGCTGATGTACCAATTGGCTGCGCTGTTTTATCGCAAGACATTGGTATATTGACATATTATTACAATGAAGAGGTTCCAAGGGTCCCCCTAAACAGTATCATTACGTTTATCCGGTATCGTACTTTGTTTTTCTCAGAAAGGAATGTTCCTTTTCTCGACATGTATTACTGTTTTACATGTACATGTCGTGCTGTTCCACATGCACATGTCGTACCGTTCCACATGTACATGTCGTACTGCTTTACATGTACATCTAAAACAATCTTACACACCGAGACTTCATACGTTCCTCTATGAGACACTTTGCGAGAATTTGCGCTCACCTGTGTTTCAATGTACTATCGCCTGTCGTACCTCCCCGGCCGAGAAGGCCCTATGAAAACTTTTCATGCGTTTCTCAACGGATATTAACAGATTAACAGTACATTTGTCGTATCATATTTATTTAATAATAAAACTACAATGAGAACGAAAGACTGGAAAGCGATAAATACCCCCAGGATACTTGTGATAGGAGAAGATTCAAACTTGCAGTGGTCGGAAACCGTAGCAAAGTACGCTATGTTTGCCGATTATTATTTTCGCGGATTTCCGGAAGATCACGGAGAGCGCAGTAGAAACGTGGAGTCACGCAATCTCTTCAACTATGTAATGAGACTCACCGATCATCAGTTAACTCCCGAAGATGTGTACATCACCAATTTGTGCAACGATGATGTAGAACCGGCTCCCAAAGGAAAAAGAACTTTCATACCCGAAGAAAAAGCACAAAAAGGCATCGAACATATCAAATGGATTTTGTCGGAGAATCCTTCCATAAAATGTATATTAGCAATGTCTTTGCAAACAAATTACTGGCTTCAGCAACTCGGTTTCTACGAAGGGGATGCCGATTTTTTACGGGCTGCCGAACCCAGACGCAACGGAAAAGAAAGCCTGTCGCCTTTCTATCAGCCGGTAGACGGTAAAGCATTTACCATGATCTGCGGTAAAGCTTATGACGCTACGGACTTCCCGGTAAAAGTATTCCCTGTGCTTCCTGCAAAAGACTATCCCTTGTCCGATCAGAATCTGGATCGTTATGCAAAAGCTCTGGACCAGGTAGTTAATTACTTTAGAACGAATAAGATATTTTAAACTCCGGAGCTTTTTATTCGTTTCCGGAGATAAAACGTTTTAAATCACTCTTATTGAAGACCCATTCGGGGGTATAGAGTTTGCCGGTAGTTTCGGATGAAAGTTCGTACCACGGAGAGAGTGAACGATTTTGAGGATTAACCAATAAATGTATCTGCTGCGCAGGCATATAGCTTTGTGCCAGCAGATATACTTTTTTCCGGGTTTGCGGATTCACCGCCACATCCATCACAATAACAGCATGCCCGGGAGAACCGCCTTGTATAAATACATCACCGGGAGACAAAGAGGCATAAGGAACAACAACAAGCTCTTTTGACAAGGAAGCCGTACCGGCATACATAAATACTATATCCAGATATTTGCGGAAAGTCTTATAAGAATAATCGGGAGCAGTTGCGGCATACCACTGTACCTTGTTTCCGTTTACTTTAATACGATTACCCTCTGCCCACTTTTTATATTCGGCAGGGAAACCACTGGTGAAGTTAAACTTTATCTCATCATATCGTTTCTGTGCCCACAAATATTCAGCACGCAATCGTATCACAGCGTCAGCACACTGCTGCAAGTCACGATTACCGATCTCCATATCGATCACAGCGTAAGCCGCAGCCTGGTTCCGCTTCACCTGCCCGTTGTAAAGCAACACTTTACTCCCTGCCGGTAATAAAGACAGTGTCCGCAAATATGCTGTAAACGAATGGAGATCACAGGCTTCACGAACATATCCCGCAGGAGGTGTCACACGCCTTTCAATACTTTGCCCGGATACGGACAAAGCAGAAAGCGTAAACACAATGCTTATAAGAAAAAGCGTCTTCATTAATATACAACCGTTGATATAATCTGTATAAAGAGAATAAGAAATACCATTGCAATCGGATAAACCGTAGCATAAGCCACACTTGGGATATTACTGTCTACCATTGAGTCGGCAGCAGCAAGCCCCGGTGTACTGGTCATGCCTCCGGTTATGGTTCCCAATAAGTCGAGTACATTAATTTTAAAAACCAGCCTGCCTACCAATACGGCTACCAGCATAGGCACTATTGTAATAGCTGCCCCTACCCCGAACATCAGCAATCCGCTCTCCTGGAAAGTAGCTACAAGAGTCTTTCCGGCAGAGGTACCGACTTCAGCAAGAAAGAGCAACAACCCTAATTGGCGCAATAACTGATTGGCAGGTCCGGACATTGACCAAAGGATTGGTCCGGTTTTACCTACTGCACTAAGCACCAGAGCCACTATCAGTACACCACCCGTCAATCCCGGAGAGAAAGACAATCCACCGGGGAAGGATATATTGAGCTTTCCAAATAATACGCCAAGTACGATCCCCATCGCAATAGGAAAGAAATCGGTATCCGACAGCTTTTTGGCATCATTGCCCAACAAACGCGCCACTCCCTGTATACCTTCTTTCTCGCCTACCACCATTAACTTATCACCAAACTTCAGCGCAAGATCCGGTGACGGAGAAAGGTCAATACCACTTCGGCGAACACGGGTCACCGTACAACCAAAGTTGCGTTGCAGATTTAAGTCGCCCAACTGTTTGTTTATCATATCTTTCTTAGTGAGCAGCAACGACTCAATCTCTTGAGTCTTATCCAATGGGAGTTCACCCTCTTCACGCTTACCAATCAACACGGCAAGCTGATTCAAAGACTCATCACTCCCCACAGCCTGAATATAATCTCCTTCACGAAGCACCGTGTGGGCAGTAGGGATCGAAATTTCTTCGTCGTGCTTCAGCCGGGAAATAACAGCTCCGGTCATTGCACGGGCATTGATTTGCATCAGGCTACGGCCGAACACACTTGGATTGGTGACGCGATAAATACAGGTTCCCAATTCAGGAAATTGTCCGCGACGTTCTATTTCGAGACGGCGTGCCTCCTGGTCGAGGTTCACCCGCATGATCTTAGGAAGCAGTTTCACAAACAAGATAACTCCGATAACACCGAACGGATAAGCAATACCATAAGCAATGGAGGCCATCGGAGAATTTGTACTGTCAATAGCTACAGCAAGTCCCGGAGTACTGGTCAGTGCACCGGCAATCAGTCCCACAACACTCGGGGTATCAATATCAAAAGCATACTTCAGCCCTACAGCCGTAAGCGAAGCCGAACAGATAATGAGCATCGTAATAAGAATCAGGGTCTTTCCTTTGCTTCGGAAAGAATCAAAAAATCCGGGACCGGCCTGGATACCAATCGTAAATATAAAAAGTACCAATCCGAAGTTACCCAACTCTTTGGGGATAATTACACCAAAATGTCCGAAAAGTAAAGCAATAAAAATGACCGCCGATACATCGAGCGATAGCCCCTTGATCTTGATTCTTCCCAACATGAAGCCTAAAGCAACAATCAGAAAAAGTGCAAAATAAGAGGAGTTCAATAAATCAGTAAGCATAGGTTTTAAAGGGTTTGTTAGTTTAGGGCGGCAAAGGTACGTAAAAAAGCCTCAATCAACAAGTTTCTTCGTCGCAGGTGGCACCTTCACACTCAAACTCAAGCGTAATATGATGAATGCCCGCATCCTCTAATACACGCCTGATGAGATGCTTAGCTTCCTCCATATGATTCATTTCATCCAATACAATATGTACAGTCAATGCAGTTTCAGTGGTACTCAACGCCCAGATATGAAGATGATGATACCCCACAACGCCGGGTTGTGAAAGTATAAGCTGTTCTATTTTCTCCGTATCTATTCCTACAGGTACTCCATCCAATGAAAGCCGAAGACTGTCATGCAACAACCCCCAGGTAGATATAACGATAATAACTGCGATAACCAGCCCGATAACCGGATCGACAATGGTCCAGCCGGTATACATGATGATAATACCCGAAATCACTACTCCTACAGAGACCAGCGTATCAGCAGCCATATGCAGATATGCTCCCTTTACATTCAGATCTTTCTCTTTATCTTTCATGAAAAGCCAGGCAGTGACAGCGTTTATTACAACGCCTGCCCCGGCTGTCCAGGCAATAGCAGCACCCTCTACAGGAGTAGGATGAAGTAGCTTGCCTATACTTTCGGTAATAATGATACCTACAGCAACCAATAGAATTACAGCATTGAGCAGAGAAACCAATACCGTACTCTTTTTATAACCATACGTATAGCGACTATTAGGATGTACTTTTGCCAAACGAAAAGCAAGCATAGCGAGCACAAGGCTCGCTACATCTCCCAAGTTGTGTCCGGCATCGGAAAGCAAACCCAAAGAATCATAATAAAAACCGATGCCGAACTCAACAAGGACAAAAAGTATATTGAGCGTAATTCCTATAATGAACGATTTATTAAGCGACGATAACTGATGTACGTGCTCATGCGAATGATGTTCGTGATTGTGTACCATTATTATATTCTATTTTAGCCTGTTATGAAAAACAGATCTCTATTTAAAAAGGAAACATTTCATATCCTGAATTGGTTCAGGAAAACAAGTAAATAAGAATTCACCTGATAAGCTTATACCCATAAATAAGTATTGTTCTAAGAGGATTCATCATATTTAGGTATTGTCCTTTCTTTGTTTCACACGTAACTTTGCAACGATAAATAATAACAAAACAATGGTTCTTATCTCAAAACCAACTTCCAAACGAACACATTATCGCAGAAACTTGACAATCCTTTTGTTATTTCTCATAATCGGTATTGTTACATTTTGCCTATGCCTTATTTCACACAATGATTCCAACATCCATTGTCACTGTTTACAATGCCTTATGAATCATATCCCTGAAGATGGTGAATACCTTTATAATCGCTACCTACCTCTTATCAGCCTTCTCTGGATATTACTGATATTCCTTCCGATCTACTTTTTCAGACACAGAAAAAAATAAGCTTCCGGTTGATACAGAAATGAACCGAAAACTTATCCAAAAGAAATTCTCTTCTCTCTTTTGTCTACTGTTTTTTTGATTACCTTTGCCGCCGAAATAGCGCTTTTTCATCTTGAAACAATCGATATTTAGCCGGAATTAAACTAAAATCTAAGAACTGTGTTATAGACATCAGGGACCTAACTCTCTTTGCAGAGAAACAATTGTGTTATTTTAGATTTAAAGATTTAATAAGGAGAAAAGATTTATGTTATCAGGAGAACAAGTGGAAGAAACTTCCAACACAGACAGTTGCCAGGCAACCGCAACATCTCAAGAGGCAATACAAACTGTTACCACCTATACCACCGGCACAGTAGCTACAACACCTGTACGCAGAACATTTGAAGAACAAAAACCATTCATCTTCGGAATTGTAGGTTTCGCGGTATTGTACATTATTACACTTATCATAACCCGGATTGTAAAGAATCAATTAGCACGTTAAAACACCCCCATGGATATCCATCAAGAATTAAAAGAGCTTTCTAAATTCCTGTCGGAGTACTCTACCAGCCTTATGGCTGTAGGAGTACAAACTTCACGTATTGTACGCAACACCGCGCGTATAGCCGAATCATTCGGGTTCCTCTGCGATATGACGATCTTTCAGAAAACGATCATTATGACATTGCGTGACGCCGACAATTCACATTCATACAGTACTGTGAACAAAATAAAGCCTATGGGATTGAACTTTGCCATCAATTCAAAGCTTAGTACCCTTAGCTGGCAAGCTTATGATGAACGACTCTCATTGCCGGAATTGCAACGCCGTTATCTGGACATTGTCAGCAAGCCACGCGAGAGCAAATGGCTGGTACTAATCCTTGTTGCATTTGCCAATGCATCCTTTTGCCGCTTGTTTCAGGGAGACTTTACTTCGATGGGAATTGTATTTGCAGCCACTCTGGTAGGTTTCTTTGTCCGTACCCTACTGATGGAACATCACTGGAACCATCTGGCGGTATTTATAATCTCCGCTTTCGTGGCTTCAATGATTGGCAGTACAGGCTATCTGATGCATTGGGGCAATACTCCCGATATGGCACTGGGTACAAGTGTTCTCTACCTTATTCCGGGGGTGCCATTGATTAACTCCATCATGGACATTATCGACGGGCATGTATTGGCAGGGACTTCGAGATTTATCAACGCTTGTCTGCTTATCATTTGTATAGCGATAGGTCTGTCAATGACTCTTTTATTAACCGGAATCAGCGCCTTATGACAGCACAGTTTATCACAGAGATCATACAAGATGGGGCCTTTGCCGCTATTGCTGCTATCGGGTTTGCCATTATATCCAATCCACCCCGTAAAGCCATATTAATATCCGCTTTACTGGCCGCCATAGGTCACGGATTGCGTTATTTCCTTATGCACACTGCTATGCCTTTGGAGATTGCAACGGCTTCGTTCTTCGCCGCCTTCTCTATCGGTCTGCTGGCTATCCCGTTTGCAAAAGCCATTCATTGCCCGGCAGAAGTTTTTTCGTTCCCATCTTTACTCCCTATGATTCCGGGAATGTTTGCTTATAAGAGTATTCTTGCATTAACTCAATTCATGCAAACAAAAGATGACACCGCTTCATTAAAATACCTGGTGGAGTTTTGCCACAACGGAGCTACCACTATCTTCGTGCTTTTTGCCCTGGTAGTAGGTGCAGCCATACCAGTATTTATCTTCCATCGCCAATCATTCACAGCAACCCGCTTGCTGAAGAAACTGGTGAAGAAATAAACATAATAAAAACAAGCCACCGGAATGATTCACTAACAATGTCATTCCGATGGCTGTCCCCTTTAAACACCTTTAAACAAAATGAAAAAAATATGCCTCAACTAACTAAACTAACTAACCCTTAGAGGCATATTTTAGATTTACGATTGAACGATTTACGATTCTATGATTGAAGTAACCCCAATTATAAACTGTAAATTGTCTAATCGTAAATTTTTTCTTTATTTACGAGCCTCAGCAATGTAACCCAATGCTTCAGCACATTTAGCTGTAACATAAGCCCAATCTTCGGCAGCTACTTTATCTTTCGGGAAGAGTTTAGAACCCATACCTACGCAGAATACGCCAGCCTTAATCCAGGCAGTCAGATTTTCTTTAGTCGGCTCAACTCCGCCGGTCACCATTAATTTAGACCATGACATCGGAGCCATCAGACCTTTTACAAAATTAGGACCATATACATCACCCGGGAATACTTTGCAAAGATCACAACCTACCTCCTGTGCGAAACCTACTTCTGATACCGAACCACATCCCGGAGTATAAGCTACCAGACGACGGTTACAGATCTTAGCGATTTCAGGGTTGAACAACGGACCTACTACGAAGTTAGCACCTAACTGAATATACAGTGCAGCTGTAGCCGGATCAACAATAGAGCCAATACCCATAGCCATTTCCGGACATTCCTTTGCTGCAAATTTCACTATTTCAGCAAATACTTCATGAGCAAAGTCACCACGATTCGTGAATTCGAAAGCACGAACACCACCTTCATAACAAGCTTTTACTACTTTTTTTGCAATTTCTGCATCTTTATGGTAGAATACAGGAACCATGCCGGTTGAACCAATCTTGTTCAGAACCGCTATTTTATCAAATTTTGCCACGACTATAATATTTACGATTAGACGATTTACTATTTACAATTGAAATTACTTTTATTATATATTTACGATTAGACTTGCTTTAATTGACGGGCTTTTGATGTAACGATTGAACTTACTTATTATCCGATAGAGTTCATCCGCTTCTTGTGATAAATCCAATAATTTTTCAGACTTTATCATACCACTATCTCCTATGATTTCCAGCCAATGCATCGTTTCATCCAATTCCTCCTCCACCATTTTCAACTTATTCAGAAAATCTTTATCGGATTTTCCTAAACAAGCTGCTCTATAATTAGCAGCAGGTGAAGTTCCCGAACGAACAATCTGTTTAGCAATAGCATTACCTGAAATCATATTAGGCATACTATCTACCATTTTAATTATTCTCAGTGAGAACATTTTGAATCGTTTTTTCAATTCATCAGAGTCCATTATCCAAAAGTAATTTCAATCGTAAATAGTAAATCGTCTAATCGTAAATCTCTTTATCTTTGCACGCGTCCGCTTGCATCACCTCCTGCCAGCGCTTCTACCTCTTCTACTGATACAAGGTTGAAGTCACCATTGATAGTGTGTTTCAATGCAGAAGCAGCAACAGCAAATTCAAGAGCCTCACCCTGGTTCGGTTTCGTCATCAAACCATGGATGATACCTCCGGAGAATGAGTCACCACCACCTACACGGTCGATGATAGGATCAATATCATAACGCTTTGAAGTATAGAACTCCTGACCATTGTAAATCATAGCTTTCCAACCGTTATGTGTAGCAGAGAAAGACTCACGCAATGTAGAAATTACATATTTGAATCCAAACTCTTTCATCATCTGCTGGAAGATACCTTTGTAACCTTCAGCATCCGTATGTCCTGCTTCAACATCAGCATCCGGCTTGAAACCCAGACAGAGTTCTGCATCTTCTTCATTACCAATACATACATCTACATATTTCATTAACGGCTTCATGATAGACTGTGCTTTTTCTTTAGTCCATAGTTTCTTACGGAAATTCAAGTCTACAGAAACTGTTACGCCATGACGTTTTGCAGCCTCACAAGCCAAACGAGTCAGTTCAGCAGCTTTATCAGAGATAGCCGGAGTGATACCAGACCAGTGGAACCAGTCAGCACCTTCCATAATAGCATCAAAATCAAAATCAGCAGCATCAGCTTCAGCGATAGAAGAATGAGCACGGTCATAGATTACTTTACTTGGACGCATAGAAGCCCCTGTTTCAAGATAATAGATACCTACGCGATCACCACCACGGGCAATAAAGTCTGTCTTTACACCATATTTACGCAATGCATTTACAGCAGACTGACCGATTTCGTGTTTAGGCAATTTTGATACGAAGTATGCATCGTGGCCATAGTTTGCACAGCTCACTGCAACGTTGGCTTCTCCACCACCGTATACTACATCAAAAGAGTCAGATTGAACAAAACGAGTGTTACCTGGAGTTGATAATCTAAGCATGATTTCGCCTAACGTAACGACTTTCTTTCCCATAATTCTATGTTTTAATGAAATAAGTAATTAATATTATTAAGTTTCAATTTATCATCATAAGCCCATTTTGCAGCTTAACACACTGATACTATGCAATATATACAAACAACAAACGTACACCACATAGCTTTCGTGTGCGGGCACAAAGATACAACAATTTTCGTAATTACAAAAATTGTTATATATTTGTGTCGAAAATATTAATATTATTATTGTGTACGAGCACAATATTGATTTACGATTTGATCATTTACGATTTACGATTGATAAAACTTCGTTCATTCAACCATAAGTCTGATGTCTTTTCAATCGTAAATCGCAAACAGTCAAATCGTAAATATGAATAAGTTGCCTGATAGAATCAGAATCAAAGATATCGCCCGTCTGGCCGACGTATCAGTAGGAACAGTAGACCGCGTCATTCATGGACGTAGCGGAGTTTCCGAATCAAGCCGGAAACGCGTTGAAGAGATCCTAAAACAGTTGGACTATCAGCCCAATATGTATGCAAGTGCATTAGCTTCCAATAAAAAGTATTCTTTTGCATGTCTCCTCCCTCAACATTTAGAAGGGGAATACTGGACAGATGTAGAAAAAGGTATCAGTAAGGCACTTAGTACCTATTCCGATTTCAATACTACAGTAAAAACCACCTATTATGATCCTTATGATTACCAGTCATTCGTTAACGCAAGTGATGCTATTATAGCACAGCATCCGGATGGAGTGATGGTGGCACCTACCGTACGCGAATATACCCGGATTTTCACCGGGCAATTAACAGAACTGGATATACCTTATATATATATAGATTCAAATATTAAGGATATACCCCCACTGGCTTTCTTCGGACAAAACTCACGCCAAAGCGGATACTTTGCTGCACGCATGCTGATGTTACTGGCTGGAGCTGAAAAAGAGATCGTCATCTTCCGCAAAATACATGAAGGTATCGTAGGGTCCAATCAGCAGGAGAACAGAGAAAAAGGATTCAGACAATATATGAAGGAACATCACCCTGCATGTAATATATTAGAACTGGACCTTCATGCCGAACGTAATGATGAAGATGCTCTTATGTTGGACAACTTCTTCCGGGAGCATCCTACTGTGCGCAACGGAATCACATTTAATTCGAAAGTGTACATTGTAGGAGAATATCTGCAAACCCGGGAAAAGAATAACTTCAACCTGATCGGTTATGACCTTCTGGAGCGAAATGTAGCCTGCCTGAAACAAGGAAGCGTGTATTTCCTTATAGCACAGCAACCGGAACTACAAGGATACAACGGTATCAAGGCATTATGCGATCATCTTATTTTCAAAAAAGAGGTAAATTGCATTAACTATATGCCTATTGATCTGTTGACAGTAGAAACAATTGACTATTACAGCAATAAATAAAGAAGGTTCTTCAATCGTAAAAACAGTAAATATAAATAAGCATCATGGAAACAAAGTATCTAAAAATCAACCCAGCTGACAACGTAGCCGTAGCTATCGTTAACCTACCCGCAGGAGAGAAACTTTCAGTGGATGGCATTGAGATAATCCTGAACGAAGATGTTCCGGCCGGGCATAAATTTGCCTTGAAAAACTTTGCTGAAGGAGAGGACGTCATCAAATACGGTTATCCTATCGGGCATGCCAAAATGGTAAAGAAGCAGGGTGATTGGATGAATGAAAATAATATAAAGACCAACCTGGCCGGACTTCTGGAATATACTTATAATCCGGTAGAGGTATCACTCGATATTCCAAAGAAAGATCTGACCTTCAAAGGATATCGTCGTAAAAATGGCGATGTAGGTGTACGTAATGAGATATGGATTATTCCTACTGTAGGCTGCGTCAATGGTATTATCAATCAGTTGGCCGAAGGTTTACGCCGTGAAACGGAAGGTGAAGGCGTGGATGCCATCGTAGCTTTTCCACACAACTACGGTTGTTCGCAATTGGGTGATGACCACGAAAATACAAAGAAAATCCTTCGCGATATGGTACTTCATCCCAATGCAGGTGCAGTGCTTATTGTGGGATTGGGATGTGAAAACAATCAACCGGATGTATTCCGCGAATTTTTAGGTGACTATGACCAGGATCGTGTGAAGTTTATGGTTACTCAGAAAGTGGGTGACGAATACGAAGAAGGTATGGCAATCCTGCGCGAACTTTACGCTAAGGCTTCTAAAGACGAGCGTACCGAAGTTCCTTTGTCAGAACTGCGTGTAGGCTTAAAATGTGGTGGTTCTGATGGTTTCTCCGGCATTACAGCCAATCCATTGTTAGGCATGTTCTCAGACTTCCTTATAGCACAAGGTGGTACAAGTGTATTAACTGAAGTCCCTGAAATGTTCGGTGCCGAAACAATTCTGATGAACCGTTGTCACAACAAAGAGTTATTTCAGGAAACCGTTAAACTAATTAATGATTTTAAAGAATACTTCCTCTCACATGGTGAACCTGTAGGAGAAAACCCCTCACCGGGAAATAAAGCCGGAGGTATTTCTACACTGGAAGATAAAGCACTGGGATGTACACAGAAATGTGGTAAGAGTTATGTAGAAGGTGTATTACCATACGGAGAACGCTTACAGGTGAAAGGTCTCAACTTGCTTTCTGCACCAGGCAATGATCTGGTGGCAGCCACTGCCCTTGCTTCCTGTGGTTGCCATATGGTGTTATTTACTACCGGTCGCGGCACTCCATTTGGTACCTACGTACCTACTATGAAAATCTCTACCAACTCAACTTTAGCTAAAAACAAGCCGGGATGGATTGATTTTAATGCAGGCGTTATCATTGAAAATGAACCAATGGAAAAGACTTGCGAACGTTTCATTGACTATATTATCAAAGTTGCAAGTGGTGAATTTGTAAACAACGAGAAGAAAGGATATCGCGAAATCGCTATATTCAAGACAGGAGTAACGCTTTAAATCAGAAGTTAGAAGATAGTAGTTAGAAGATAGAAGTTAGGAGTTAGAATAAAAGAGCCGGTAGTTAAATCTATATTAGTATGTAAATCATAAACACGCTGTATAGATTCTGACTACCGGCTACTATATTCCAACTACTATATTCTAACCCCTATTACTCCCATTCTTAACTACTAATTATTATCTTTGCGATCCCAAAACAAGTACAACCCTATATAAATGAACGAAGAAAAGAATAGTAAGCATATCTCCGGCTGGTGGGCACTCAGCCCGCTATTTGTTTTCCTGTGCCTCTATCTGGTAACCTCCATTATAGTCAATGATTTCTATAAAGTCCCTATTACAGTAGCTTTTCTGGTATCTTCCTGTTACGCTATCGCCATCACACGTGGTTTAAAGCTGGATCAACGGGTCTATCAGTTCTCTGTAGGAGCCTCCAATAAGAATATTATGCTGATGATCTGGATCTTTATCCTGGCCGGGGCTTTCGCACAAAGCGCGAAAGAGATGGGAGCCATTGATGCAACAGTAAACCTCACTTTACACATTCTTCCCGACAATTTGTTATTGGCAGGCATCTTTATAGCTTCCTGTTTCATCTCCCTTTCTATCGGAACCAGTGTGGGAACGATTGTAGCTCTTACCCCTGTTGCCACTGGCCTGGCACTGAAAACCGGCATAGATATTCCGTTTATGGTAGCTATCGTTGTAGGTGGTTCCTTTTTTGGTGATAACCTGTCCTTTATTTCCGACACCACCATTGCCTCTACCAAAACACAAGGCTGTGTAATGCGTGACAAATTTCGCGTGAACTCAATGATCGTTGTACCTGCTGCACTTATTGTTCTGATTATCTATATTGTTCAGGGGCTATCAATCACCGCTCCTCCCCAGGTACAAGAAATCGAATGGCTCAAAGTCATCCCTTATCTTGTTGTATTGGGTACAGCCATAGCAGGTATCAACGTAATGATTGTTCTCCTGCTGGGCATCATCTCCACAGCTATCATAGGACTTGCTACAGGAAGTTTCAGTATATTCGACTGGTTTGGAGCAATGGGAAACGGCATAACCGGGATGGGCGAACTTATCATCATCACCCTGCTTGCAGGTGGTATGCTCGAAACAATCCGTTATAACGGAGGAATTGATTTTATCATTGGAAAGTTAACCCGCCATGTCAATGGCAAGCGTGGAGCAGAACTTAGTATCGCCGCCCTGGTCAGTATAGCCAACCTCTGTACAGCCAACAATACAATTGCTATCATCACTACCGGACCTATTGCCAAAGATATCGCCGGCAAGTTCAACTTAGATCGTAGAAAAACAGCCAGTATCCTCGATACATTTTCATGTTTCATACAAGGCATCATCCCTTACGGAGCACAATTACTCATGGCGGCAGGGCTGGCTAAAATTTCTCCAATCAGCATTGTAGGCAATTTGTATTACCCGTTTACTATGGGGACATTTGCATTATTGGCTATCCTTTTTCGCTATCCGCGAAGATATTCGTAGCATTCTTCTAAGAAAAGTCACAAACAGCATCTTCTGATGAAGATAACTTTACGATTTATAGTGTTTTATCACATATGAATCTTAATAAGATCCGAAAGTATTATCTATATTTGTGTTTAAATCTACAGACAACAGGAAGATATGTCAAATCTGAATTCCGATAAACTTCTCAGATTAACCTCCATGGCA
This sequence comes from Bacteroides sp. K03, assembly GCF_019734355.1. NCBI lineage: Bacteria > Pseudomonadati > Bacteroidota > Bacteroidia > Bacteroidales > Bacteroidaceae > Bacteroides > Bacteroides sp. K03. Next base: position 105,365 of record NZ_JAASHC010000011.1, on the reverse strand, counting down.
CAAATTGGATGGTGGGAAGCAGACTTTAAAAACCAAAGATACACTTTATCAGAATTTATAGTAGACCTTTTGGATCTCGAAAGTGATACTATTGAATTCAAAGATCTTCATAATCTTGTTCACGAAGACTACCGGGACAAATTGAAAGAGGCATCTATGACTCTTAAAAATCAGCGTACCTATGAACTGATCTTCCCTCTTTATACTAAATATGGAATAACCTGGGTATTATCTAAAATGGAATTCAACAAGAATATTGAGCAAGATAATCTAAAATCTTTTGGTTACATAAGATGCCTTGATGATATTGAAGTCAATGAAAAGAAACTATCCACAAGAGATGAGCTTAATAAATTACTCTATCGTCAAATCAGTATATCCCATTCTCTATTTTCATTTTTGCAAACAGATGATATCTCCGAAACAGTGCAGAAAATACTGAAAGATATACTAATGCAATTTAATGGAGACCGGACTTATATTTTCGAAATACTTCCGGAGAAAAACATACAAAGTTGCATTTATGAAGTGACAGCGGAAAATGTTTCAAAGGAACAAGAATTTCTTCAAGACCTCCCCATTAACCAGATTTCGTGGTGGAGTCAACAAATATTAAGCAAAAAGGCAATCATTCTGAACACACTCGATGATATGCCTCCGGAAGCTGAATATGACAGGAATATTTTAGAACCACAAAATATAAAATCACTCATGGTAGTCCCACTCTTATCAAAAAAAGGAGTATGGGGATATATGGGTATAGATATCGTTAAACGATATCGTAACTGGAGCAATGCAGATTACCAATGGTTTACCTCTTTGGCAAACATTATCAGCATCTGTATTGAACTGCGTAAATCCGAGCAAAAAGCAAGAGAGGAGCGGCAAGATCTCAACAACTTATACCGCCATATGCCCATGGGTTACCTCCCGATGCAAATTGTCTATAAAAATAATAAAGTAATCGTTCACAAATGGGAGGAGAAATAGGAGTAGAATCAACAGAAGATACAGGTTCTTCTTTCTGGTTTACACACCCTTTATAATATCTTATCAGAGTGAAAATCAAGCAATAAAGAAGTACGTACTTTTGAGGTGTAAAAGTACGTACTTAACACACTGTTAATATGCATTTTAAGTCAACATTAAATACGTACTCTTTCAATTAAAAGAATACATAGTGTACAACACAAAAGTATCTTATCCTTTACTTGTAAGAAATTAATTCCTCAACAGATTAAAACATAGAATATAATAATGAAGAATTTGCTAACTTTGCATCGTCATTCATAAACATCGTAAACGTACCTATGTTATTACCCTCCAATGAGAGTCATAACTGCAGGGAATAAATCGTAAATAAAAAGATGATCACATTTCCAAATGCCAAAATAAACCTGGGACTAAATATTACAGCAAAGCGTCCGGACGGATATCATAATCTGGAAACCGTCTTCTACCCTGTACCTATAGAAGATGCATTGGAAATCCATGTGCTAAATAATAGTACAGATAAGAAGTTTGCTTTGCATCAGGCTGGTATGGAAATAGCAGGAAATGCAGAAGACAACCTTGTGGTAAAAGCCTATTTATTATTGGATAAAGAATTCGATCTCCCTCCGGTAGATATTCATTTATACAAACATATTCCACCGGGTGCCGGCTTGGGGGGAGGATCCTCAGATGCAGCTTTCATGTTGAAACTCTTGAATGAACGATTTGAATTGAAGCTAACAGATGAAAAATTAGAGGAATATGCAGCTACATTAGGAGCCGACTGTGCTTTTTTTATAAAAAATACCCCAACTTATGCAGAAGGAATAGGAAATATCTTCTCCCCTCTTTCACTCTCTTTAAAGGGTTATCAGATTCTGTTGGTCAAACCGGATATCTTCGTTTCCACCCGGGAAGCCTTCTCACTGGTCAGGCCTCATGAACCGGAATATTCATTAAAAGAAATTATAACTCATCCCGTCAGTGAATGGAAAGAACAAATGGTGAATGATTTTGAAGCAAGTGTATTCCCGCAATATCCTGTTATTGGAGAAATAAAAGAAGAATTGTATAAAAATGGAGCGATATATGCCGCTATGAGTGGTTCGGGGTCATCAGTCTTTGGATTGTTTGCTCCGGATATCGCAATACCGGATATTAACTTTGGCGAACGAAGTTTTGTATTTAAAGGAAAACTATAAACTTTGAATAAAAAAAATAAGGAACGCAGGTGTACAGTCTGCGTTCCTTATTTTTTTAATCTGAATCCTTCAATACAGAATAAATCCCATTACTCCCGCCAATAGAATCATCAGAATCGGATGAACCTTATATTTCCAGGTCAGCAAAAAGGCTGCAACAAAGATCAGGATACTTTTGTAATCAATGAAGTTATCCTTATTCATCAATAACAAAGCAGCCGCCCCAATCAAAGCTACAGACATAGGAAGCAACCCCGACATGGCGGCATTGACATATTTGTTGTTTTTGAATTTCACAAAGAAATAAGAGATAAACAATACCATCAGAAAAGAGGGCAGACAGACCGCTACAGTAGCAATAACGGCACCCCATATATTACCTGTTACCGTATAACCTATGTAAGTTGCACTGTTTATGCCGATTGGACCAGGAGTCATTTGCGAGATTGCTACTACATCTGTAAACTGTTGAAGCGTCAACCAATGATAACGCTCTACTATCTCAAACTGAATAAGAGAGAGCATTGCATATCCACCACCAAACCCAAATACTCCAATTTTCAGATAAACACATATCAGTTGCCAGTAAATCATACGCTTCTTCCTTTCAATTTATCTTTTAGCCACAGTGTATATACCAATCCCCCAACGATGCCGGCCAACACAATATATACCGGCGATACACCGGCTTTCCATATCAATACCGTACCTATTGCCGGAGCAATCAACTCCATATATCCCATGCGAATAGCCTTTATAGCCGAAAGACAAGGTACCAGTATCAATGCCACAACAGCCGGACGAATACCATTGAATATTCTGATAACATATGGATTATCCTGAAACTTATCAAAAAACAAAGCAATAATCAGGATAATAACAAATGAAGGCAAAATAGTACCCAAAGCACAAACTAAACTCCCCCAAAAACCTCTCAATCTATAACCAACAAAGATTGATATATTAACAGCAAAGACTCCCGGCAAAGATTGTGTAATAGCAAACATCTGCATAAAATCTTCCTTAGTCATCCATTGCCGCTTCACTATCTCGCGTTCGATAAGAGGGATCATTGCATATCCTCCTCCTATGGTAAACATCCCTATTTTTACAAAATTGAGAAAAAGTGTCAGATACATGTCGTATTCATAAAAGTAATGCTTACAAAGGTAAGAAAAAAAGAAATATCAAAACTAAATAAGATAGGATATAACATAAAACGGTACCACGACTCACGTCGTAGTACCGTCACAACACAAACACAAAATAAAACACGACAAAACTACTATGCAATCTTACCTGTCTATGCCGGGGAGGCATATGTACCGAGTATGGATATTCACATATACATAAATGGCTTCAGGCCGATTTGCACTATATAAACAAATAACTCATGTATTTGTTTATTTCTTGTATGTTAATGTAACATAAACTCTTTTTATTGTATGCCTCTCTCACGGAGTTTCAGCTGCCAGTTCCATGCAGAACGTAAAGTATCTTCAATACTTTCTACAGCTTTCCAACCCAGTTCTTTATTTGCATAATCCGGGTTAGCCCATACTTTTTCGATATCACCGGCACGGCGTCCTACAATCTTATAGTTCAACTTCACACCGGTAGCTTTTTCAAAAGCATTTATTAACTCCAATACAGACAAGCCACGACCTGTACCAATATTGAATACTTCTACTTTCTCTTTTTGTTTTTGCTCAAGAATACGCTTAATAGCAATTACGTGCGCCTTGGCAAGGTCTACAACATTGATAAAGTCGCGGATACAAGAACCGTCAGGAGTATCATAATCGTCACCAAATACGCTCAGTTCCTTACGAATACCGATAGCAGTTTGAGTCAGATAAGGAATCAGGTTTTGAGGAACTCCGTTAGGAAGTTCACCCAACAATGCAGTAGGATGCGCACCTATCGGATTGAAATAACGCAACAGGATAGCATTGATCGGTGCACCGGAAGCTACTGTATCACGAACGATTTCTTCGTTTATCTGCTTGGTGTTACCATAAGGAGATTCAGCTTTCTTGATAGGAGCCTGTTCTGTTACAGGAAGTTCATCTGGCTGACCATAAACAGTACAAGAAGATGAAAATACAATACCACCTACATTATGCTTAGGCATCAATTCAAGCAGATTGATCAAAGAAACAAGATTATTGCGGTAGTAAAGCAATGGCTTCTGAACAGATTCGCCTACTGCCTTGCTGGCTGCAAAATGAATGATTGCTTTAATACCCGGATATTTGGTAAACACGGCATCAAGGCCATTAAAATCCAAGCAGTCAAGTTTTTCAAAAACGGGACGTATACCAGATACTTTCTCGATATTATCAACTACGTCAGCATTTGAGTTTGAGAGGTTATCAATGATGATTACTTCGTATCCACTGTTTTGAAGTTCTACTACAGTGTGAGAACCGATATAACCAGTTCCACCGGTTACTAAAATTCTTTCTTTCATATATTTATACTTGGTTAGTTCTTTCGGTTTTGTCCTTTTGTTCTGTTTGCAAATTTAGAAAAATTAATTTAGAAAAGCAGGATTGGTACAAAAAAAATCACCACAAAATAAAAAAGTTACGAGCTACAAGCCACGAACTATAAATAGCTGTGTATAAAACACAGACATTTAATTATTCGTAACTGTAGCCCGTAACTTATAATGAGTAGCTTATAACTACTACACTACTCCGGAGAATCCCATAAATGCCATAGCCAGCAAACCTGCTGTAATCAAAGCAATCGGTGTCCCTTTCATCCCTTCAGGAATCTTCACAAGACTCATCTGTTCGCGTAAACCGGCAAACAGCACAAGAGCAAGTCCGAAACCAAGAGCTGTAGAAAATGCATATACAACACCCGTCAACAGATCAAAGTCTTTCTGGATAACCAAAATAGCAACACCCAGGATACAACAGTTGGTCGTAATCAAGGGAAGAAATACTCCCAGCGCCTGATACAATGCAGGAGATACTTTCTTTAAAATAATTTCTACCATCTGTACCAAAGCGGCGATTACCAGGATGAAAGTAATAGTCTGCAAATAACCGAGTCCGAAAGCATCGAGTACAAACTTCTGAATCAGAAAGGTTACGATAGTAGCAATGGTAAGCACAAATGCTACTGCGGCACTCATACCTAACGCAGTTTCTACTTTCTTGGAAACCCCCAAGAAGGGGCAAATTCCCAGAAACTGTGACAATACGATGTTGTTTACAAAGATTGCCGATATAAATATCAATATATATTCCATAAACCTATTAATTAAAAATTATAAATTAGAATTCAGTAGTTAGTAGATAGAATCTATGCAGTATGTCAGTTACTATGCCGGATGGATTCTAACTACCAGCCACCAACTACTAAATTTAATTTTCTTAGTTTTTCTTCAAGCTGTTAATCAATGCAATAAGGTATCCCAATGCAATGAAAGCACCTGGAGCCAATACAAATACCAACATACCGTACTCTTCCGGGAAGATAGCAAAGTCAAATACTTTACCAGTACCCAAGAATTCACGCATAGCACCCAGCAGAGTCAAAGCAAACGTAAAACCAAGGCCCATACCAATACCATCGAACAAAGAGGATACCGGGTTATTCTTAGCTGCAAAAGCTTCGGCACGTCCTAACACAATACAGTTCACAACAATCAACGGAATGAAAAGCCCCAGTGTGGCATACAATCCCGGAACATAAGCCTGCATCACCATCTGCAACAGAGTCACAAAGGATGCAATAACTACGATAAAGGACGGAATACGCACCATATCGGGAATCAGATTCTTGATCAGCGAGATAACGACATTGGAACAAATAAGTACAAACATCGTGGCCAGTCCCATACCCATACCATTAATGGCAGAAGAGGTAGTTCCCAACGTAGGACACATACCCAGCAGGAGCACAAATGTAGGATTCTCTTTGATAATCCCGTTCATCAATACTTTAAAGTTATTCATTTCTTAATACTCCTTTCTTAATTAGCACTGATGGATTCAGCAGGTTCAACAACTTTTTGTGTAGCACCAGTAGTTCCGTTGGTGTCATCATTGCCCTTGTAAGCGGCATAGGCAGCATTCACTGCATTAAGAAATGCACGTGAAGTAATAGTCGAAGCGGTAATAGCATCTATCTGACCACCGTCTTTACTCACTTTCAACGGAGCTTCACCCGGATTCATACCTTTAATGCTTCCTTTGCCACCTTCCTTAAACCAGTCAGCAGCTTTAGAGCCCAATCCCGGAGTTTCTGCATGAGACAGCAAAGAGTAATCATAGATTTTACCATCGGCATCAAAACCTACCAGAACTTTCAGTTCGCCACCAAAGCCCATAGTCGTAGATTCTACAGCAGCACCTACCCACTGACCGTCTTTTTTAGCAGGATAAATAGTATATTCAACCCCATCTATAGTTTGCTTGGTAGCTTCTGTAGTAGGGTCATTATCAAATGCAGGTACAACCACACTAATAGCATCGCTCAATATCTTAGCATTGGCTTCGGCTATCGGTCCTTTTGTAAGTTCATTTACATAAGCCAGTAACGCCACCGAAATAGCAGTAACCCCGGTAAGTACCAGCAACATATTCTTTAATGATGATTCTAATTTTTTCATTTTTTCTTCGCTACCTCCCCAAAGCGTTTAGGTTTGCAATATGTATTTATCAGCGGAGTAAATGCATTCATAATCAAAATAGCGAACGACATACCCTCAGGATAAGCACCAAACAAACGGATAATGACAGTCAGCAGACCGATGCATACACCATAAATCAACATACCTTTCTTACTCATCGGAGAAGTAACATAATCCGTTGCCATAAAGATAGCTCCCAACATCAAACCACCGGTAAGTAATTGAAGAACCGGAGATACATACAATGCCGGATTCACCAAATGCATAATACCGGAGAACACAAATACAGTAACCAGAATAGATACCGGAATGTGCCAGGTAATAATCTTCTTCCACAACATATAAATAAGTCCGAGTAGCAATGCAGCAGCACTTACTTCGCCCAAACATCCGCCATTCTGACCAATAAGAAGAGTCAGAGCATCAGGAAGCTGATCCAGTGAAACACCGGGAGCACCATTGATAATCCCCTTCATAATAGCCAGTGGAGTAGCTCCCGTAGTAGCGTCAGCATAAGCTGTAAGCTGACCTACAACCGGCCATGTAGTCATCTGCACCGGGAATGAGAGCAATAGGAATACACGTCCTGCCAATGCCGGATTAAAAGGGTTATTACCTAAACCTCCGAATGACATCTTGCCTACACCAATAGCAAACAGTGCACCCAAAATGATAATCCAGACAGGAAGGTTAGACGGAAGATTGAAGGCAAGCAACACACCGGTGATGATAGCCGAACCGTCACAAATAGTAGTAGTTTCTTTCTTTAGCAGGTACTTGCCGATAGCCCATTCAAAAAAGACGCAGGCTACCACAGAAGTAGCTGTAACAATAAGGGCACCCAACCCGAAAAAGAGTAGCGACACGATAAAGGCAGGGAATAATGCAATTAGTACACCATACATATTCTTCTGTATGCTGTCTCCGCCATGAACGTGAGGTGATAGTGATACTATAAATTTATTTTCCATACTTCATTATTTTTTAGCTTGACGTGCACGAATCATAGCCCCTACTTTACCTTTGCCTAAACGACAATAGTCGAGCAACGGACGGTAAGCCGGACAAGTGAACTGGCAGGAGCCACATTCAATGCAGTCCATGATTCTCTCAGTTTCCATTCTTTCAAATTCTCCGTTTTCGGCCAATGCAGAAAGCAGATAAGGTTCCAGTCCCATCGGGCAAGCACCTACACACTTCGCACAACGAATACAATTTTGTATCTCGCCACGCTTCGCTTCTTTCTGATTCATAATGAGAATACCGGAACTACCTTTAGCAGTAGGAACGTCAATATTAACCAATGCTTTCCCCATCATCGGACCACCACCGATTACCTTACCTGTATCTTCGGGTAAACCACCACAAGCATCAATCAACTGACGCATCGGTGTACCTACACGTGCCATAAAGTTAGAAGGTTTGGCAAGCGACTTACCGGTAACGGTAATAACACGCTCAAACAAAGGTTTATTTTTCTGCACAGCCTGATAAACAGCAAAAGCAGTACCCACATTCTGCACTACAGCACCGGTAGAGATAGGAAGTGCTCCGCTCCCAACCTGGCGTTTGATTACTGCATCAATCAGTTGCTTTTCACCTCCCTGCGGATATTGCACTTTCAAAGCTACGACTTCAATGCCGGCATAACCAGAAGCTATTTTAGTCATCAGTTCAATAGCATCAGGTTTATTATTCTCGATACCAATAAATGCCTTATTCACCTTTACAGCCTTCATCAGGATAGAAACACCTACCATGATTTCTTCAGCATGTTCCAGCATTAATTGATGATCGGCCGTCAGATAAGGTTCACATTCCACTGCATTAATGATAACACATTCAGCCTTGAATGAAGGAGGAGGACACAATTTTACCTGTGTAGGAAAACAGGCACCACCCAAACCAACAATACCTGCATCGGCTATCTTTTTTACAATCTCTTCAGAGCTCAGTTCGCACTCTCTCACCAGTGTTTCACTACGATCGATACTTTCTTCCCATTCGTCTCCTTCTACATCAATGAAAATGGCAGGTTTGGCATAACCGCTTGCATCAACGATCGAGTCAATTTTGGTTACCTTTCCGCTGACAGAAGAATGAATAGCTGCCGAAACAAAACCAGCAGGCTCGGCAATCTTTGTGCCCACTTTCACCACGTCACCTTTAGCCACAACAGGCTTTGCCGGAGCACCAATGTGCTGGCCCAGCAGAATTACCGCTTTTGACGGAACCTCTGCCGTAATGATGGGCTGATGTGCTGAGAGTTTATTTTCCTGTGGATGAACACCACCAATTGAAAATGTCTTCAACATACAATTCTGTATTTTATCTGTTATTATTCTATTATTTACGCTTCGGCTGCGGGAGCTGCTTTAGGAGCCTCCGCTTTGGGAGCCTCTGTTGCAAGAGTCCCTTCAGCCTTTGGTTTACGCGGCGGGAAATTTAACTCAATAATTGTTCCTTGCGGACAAACTTCCACACACTTACGACATGATTTACACTTATTGGGATCAATGTAAGCCAGATTGTTCTCGAGCGTGATAGCTTCGAACGGACAAGTCTTCACACATTTACCACAACCGATACAACTAACAGTACAAGCCTTGCGTGCCACTGCACCCTTGTCTTTATTAACACAAGACACATACACACGACGCGACTTTTTACCTTGCGGACGGATTTCAATAATTGCTTTCGGACAAGCTTTTACACAAGCACCACAAGCGGTACATTTTGCCTCATCTACTTCCGGAAGCCCGGTCTCCGGATTCATGTGGATAGCATCGAACTGGCAAACAGCTACACAGTCGCCACATCCCAGACATCCAAAACTACAACCTGTTTCTCCACCATAAAGAGAAGCAGCTATCGCACAGCTCTTTGCACCGTCGTACAGATTGGTACGAGGACGATTAGCACAGGTTCCGTTACATCTCACCACCGCAACCATTGGTTCGGCTTCACCGGCATCGAGTCCGAGGATAGAGGCCACTTGCGTCATAACATCCTGTCCACCTACAGGACAGAATTTACCTTCGAGCGAACCAGCTTTCACACAAGCGTCAGCAAATCCACTACATCCCGGATAGCCACATCCACCGCAATTGGCTTGGGGCAACACTTCGGACACCTGGGCAATACGCGGGTCTTCATACACGGCAAATTTCTTGGAAGCGGCATACAGAATGGCAGCTGAAACCAGCGCAATGGCTCCCAATGAAATTACTGCAATCAGAATCAAATTCATAAATTAGTTATTTTATTGGTTTTATAGTAAATGAAAATTTCTGTTTCAATCGGTTCTTATTCAACCACAATACACAATAATAAGGAATAAGAAGAGCAAGCGATGTAAGTGACGCATAGAGCTCGTCGTTCATCACTGCCATAAATAAGAAAAGGGAAAGTATTAAAAGTACAAAAGGAAATACGAAAGCCAAAGCAACAGCCATCATCCCCATAGAGGTTTCGCCGGTCACCATTACCTGTTCTCCAATCTGATAAGAAGATGCCGAAGGATCAACAATGTCGATAACCTTCTCTTTACTGTCTGCAGAGGAACAATGCCCTTTGACACTGCATGCCGAGCATGCTGATGTCTGGATAATTCTCACTGAAAGATGAGAATCATTTATGTTTTCCACAATACCTTGATGCTTTATTGTATTAGCCATTTTGCAAACTGAACATTACAAATTGCGGCAAATTTAAGCATTATTTGTGAACTACGAAGCGTTAGGCTGTTTTTTCTATGTGTTAAAGTGTTATTTTTACGTTTTTTGTTATCGCACACAATAAATAACGAAGGGCGACCTATATGGCCGCCCTTCGTTAATATGCTTACAAAAAGTTAACTTACCATTGATAATTGATACCAAAACTGAGCAATTCCTTTACTTGAAAATAGCTACTTCCCTCAGTTGGTTTCGAACTGTCATCATAACGTGCATGTACATAAAGTTTAGTAGACAGATAACGGTTCAGAACAAAGTTTACTGTATTTTCCCACTCTATACGCACCCATTTGTAACTGGTGAGGTAATTTAAACGAGAGTCAAGAGTCACGGAAGGAATGATCGTCCAGGTCAGAGTCGGCTGAAATTGTGAACCAAAATCATTTTTAGAACATTTGCCTTCATCCAGACCGAATTTTGTTTCATTTACTTCACTGTTACCTATATAACGGAGGTTATAAGTCAAAGGAGCCAAGAACAGAGAGAAGTTAAATTTCTTCTTCTTCAATTTATAATCCATACCAATGCTGACTGCCAAATCTGCCGGAGCAAAGAAAGCAGAAACGAGTTCTTCACTATTGGCTTTATAACCATTAGCAAACTGAGTTTTGAATTCAGCGGAAACAGTATAATACCAGTTATGAGCAGCCTGAATACCCAGTTTACTATACAAACGAAGCTGGTCTGTATTCACTAAATATTTATGGTACTTATCCGACGGAGTAGAGTTGAATCCTAATTTAGCTTCCAGCATATTCTCAAACTGCACCTTCTCACGGTCATTGTAATTAGCAAACAGTTTCAAATTGGCAAGCAATGCATTATTGCTTTCTCCTCCTTTATACCAGTTATCCGAAATATAGTTTTGGGTAATCTGCAAAGAACCATTACCACCAGTTACCCACCAGTTAGGTTTACTGATTTTCAGTTCAGCCTCTCCTACTGCAACATCCATCGGCTCTTTATCAAACAAACGAAGCACCTCTGTTTTTGCCTTAGGCTTCACATCTTCACGGAACACCTTTCGGCTTCTGATACGATCTTCTGTTGTGCGAACCAACTGAGGAGCATTCAAGTAAACCCCCATCAATGACTGGTCAACAATCTTGTTGGCGCGTTCCAAAGTCGTGAAACGATCTTTATCATAAGGTAACCAATTAGAATAATCCACAGAAACAGAATCCAGTTTAGGCATCTCCCAATCAATTTTAGAGTAATATGCAATCGGAGAATAATAATATGCCAACGGCACAAAAAGACGATAGTATTTCGGATGAACCGGAATATAACGTTCTGGCACAGCAGGATCATTCAAATAATCTAACTCTCCAATATACTTTTGATACAAATAAGAAACTGTATCCAGTTTATTGGTCTCAGTATTCAATTTCAAAAAGAGATAAGACTGAAGTCCTTCCGAAAGCGTATCAGGTTTCATGGTCAACAGTGTATCAGCTTTTATTACATTAGTCCTGTTTTTCGACACAGTCCCGACTACATCTTGCGCCACAACAGACGAAGAAAAAATAATCGCCAATGCGAATGATGAGATATAACTATTTTTCATAATTCATGCTATTTGAGCGCAAAAATACATCAAAATCTTCAGAAAACATAGAAAAAGTAAAAAGTTGTTTTCACCAACCTTTTTGTAAGGCTCTAAGGAGGGAATTGCATTTTTTAATAAATTTGTTTCTGTGAATACTTACTACTTCCTCATTTTTTTGTAATTTTGCAGTTTTTAATGCGTTAGATTCTTTAGAATACTACTAGTAAACAAATAATTAAAACAGTTATAGCTGTGGGAGAAACAAAGTATATTTTCGTCACCGGTGGTGTAGCTTCCTCGTTAGGAAAAGGTATTATCTCATCATCCATCGGTAAATTGCTGCAAGCAAGAGGTTACAATGTAACCATTCAGAAGTTTGACCCGTACATCAACATCGACCCGGGAACACTGAACCCTTATGAACACGGAGAATGTTACGTGACTGTAGATGGACACGAAGCTGACCTCGATTTAGGACATTACGAACGCTTCCTAGGAATTCAGACAACAAAAGCCAATAACATTACTACCGGACGTATTTACAAAAGTGTAATTGACAAAGAACGTCGTGGTGACTATTTGGGCAGAACCATTCAGGTAATCCCACATATTACAGACGAAATTAAACGCAACGTCAAACTATTAGGTAATAAATACAAATTCGACTTTGTAATTACCGAAATTGGCGGAACAGTAGGCGATATTGAATCACTTCCTTATGTGGAAAGTATTCGCCAGTTAAAATGGGAATTAGGTAAAGATGCATTATGTGTACACCTTACTTATGTACCTTATCTGGCTGCAGCCGGTGAACTGAAAACCAAACCGACTCAGCATTCGGTAAAAGAGTTACAAAGTGCAGGTATCCAACCGGATATTCTGGTATTACGTACAGAGCACGAACTTACCGCCGGACTTCGTAAAAAAGTGGCATTGTTCTGCAATGTAGATGAGAATGCAGTAGTACAAAGTATTGATGCTCCTACTATCTACGAAGTACCTTTGCTGATGCAGGCTCAGGGATTAGATGAAACAATCCTGAAAAAGATGGGACTTCCTGTTGGAGAAACTCCGGGATTAGGTCCGTGGCGTGCATTCCTCGAACGTCGTCATAAAGCAGAACAGAAAGAACCCGTACATATTGCGTTAGTTGGTAAATACGACTTGCAAGACGCATACAAATCTATCCGTGAAGCGCTTTCACAAGCCGGAACTTACAATGACTGCAAAGTTGAGGTGGATTTCGTAAACAGTGAAACACTTACAGATGACAATGTAGAAGAAGCATTGAAGGGAATGTCCGGCGTAATGATAGGTCCCGGATTTGGCCAACGTGGTATTGATGGTAAATTTGTAGCTATCAAGTATACCCGTACCCACAACATTCCTACATTCGGTATTTGTTTGGGTATGCAGTGCATTGCTATCGAATTTGCCCGTAACGTACTTGGATACAAAGATGCCAACTCACGTGAAATGGATGAGAAAACACCGCACAATGTTATCGACATCATGGAAGAGCAGAAGGCAATCACTAATATGGGAGGAACCATGCGTTTGGGTGCATATGAATGTACATTGGAAAAAGGTAGTAAAGCTTACGAAGCCTATAAAACAGAACACATTCAGGAACGTCACCGTCACCGCTACGAATTCAATAACGACTTTAAAACTGAATATGAAGCAGCCGGCATGAAATGTACTGGTATCAATCCTGAATCAGGTCTTGTAGAGATTGTAGAAATCCCTACCTTGAAATGGTTCGTAGGTACTCAGTTCCATCCGGAATATAGCAGTACGGTATTGAATCCACATCCATTGTTCGTATCATTCATCAAGGCGGCAATCGGAAAATAAAAATAAATCATAATTCATAACTCTAAAAAAATGGATAAGAACACCATTACGGGTCTCGTTTTAATAGCGCTATTATTAGTGGGTTTCAGTTTCTTTAGTCGTCCGAGTGAAGAACAGCTTGCTGCACAAAAGAGATACTACGACTCCATTGCAGTGGTGCAAAAACAGGAGGAAGCTCTAAAAGCTAAAACTGCCGCTGCATTGGCTAATGAAAAAGAAGAAACAACAAGCGTAGATTCTACTTCACTCTTTTTTGATGCCATGGAGGGTAAAGAGTCCTTCACCACCATTCAGAATAATCTGGTAGAAATTACATTTGTCAATAAAGGAGGCCGTGTTTACTCTGCCATGCTGAAAGATTATAACGGGCAAGATGGCAAACCAATCGTATTGTTCAATGGCAGTGATGCTGAGATGAGCTTTAATTTCTACAATAAGAAAGAAACAGTACAAACCAGGGATTACTATTTTGAAGTAGTTAATAAGACCGATAGTAGCATTACGATGCGTCTGGCTGCTGATAAAGACAGTTATATTGATTTTGCTTACACTCTGAAACCAGACAGTTATCTACTTGGATTTACCATCCAGGCAACGGGTATGACTGGCAAACTTGCTTCAACAGACTATGTAGATATCTCATGGTCGCAACGCGCCCGTCAGCTTGAAAAAGGATACACTTACGAAAACCGTCTGGCTGAATTGATGTATAAGGTAGCAAATGATGGAACCGATAACCTCTCAGCTGCCAAGGACGATGAAAAGCAGATTGAAGGCCGCGTAGACTGGGTTGCCTTCAAAAATCAATTCTTCTCTTCCGTATTTATTGCTAATCAGGACTTCGACAAGGTAGTAGTAAAATCAAAGATGGAGAAACAAGGAACCGGTTATATCAAAGACTATTCTGCTGAAATGAATACTTTCTTTGATCCGACAGGTAAACAGGCTACTGATATGTACTTCTACTTCGGACCGAATCATTACAAAACGCTTAAAGCACTTGATAAGGGACGTGATGACAAATGGGAACTCGACAATCTGGTCTATTTAGGATGGCCTCTGATTCGCTGGATCAATAAGTATATTACAATCAACGTGTTCGACTGGCTTTCGGGTTGGGGACTGAGCATGGGTCTTGTGTTACTATTATTGACCATCATGGTGAAAATTGCAGTATATCCGGCAACCTGGAAAACGTATATGTCATCTGCCAAGATGCGTGTATTGAAACCGAAGATTGATGAAATCAATAAGAAGTATCCGAAGCAGGAAGATGCAATGAAGAAGCAACAGGAAGTAATGAGCCTGTATAGCCAGTATGGTGTCAGCCCAATGGGAGGATGTCTGCCAATGTTAATACAGTTCCCGATTCTTATGGCATTGTTTATGTTTGTACCGAGTGCTATTGAACTTCGTCAACAGAGCTTTTTGTGGGCACCGGACCTCTCTACGTATGATGCCTTCATTACATTCCCGTTCCATATCCCATTCCTGGGTAATCACCTCAGTTTGTTCTGTTTGCTGATGACAGTAACCAATGTTTTGAACACTAAGTATACTATGCAACAACAGGATACCGGTGCACAGCCTCAGATGGCAGCAATGAAATGGATGATGTATCTGATGCCGATAATGTTCCTTTTCGTATTGAACGATTATCCTTCGGGATTGAACTATTACTATTTCATTTCAACATTGATCAGTGTGGGTACAATGATCGTATT
Organism: Bacteroides sp. K03; assembly: GCF_019734355.1. NCBI lineage: Bacteria > Pseudomonadati > Bacteroidota > Bacteroidia > Bacteroidales > Bacteroidaceae > Bacteroides > Bacteroides sp. K03. The sequence continues at coordinate 89,652 of NZ_JAASHC010000011.1, read as the reverse complement.
GCGCAAAACAACGGATGAAGACAAGTTGCTGGCTATCCTTGAAGCAAAGAAAAAAGACCCGAAACAAATGAAAAAGACCGGTTTTGCCGCTCGCCTGGAAGCTATGCAAAAGCAACAGGAACAAATGGCAAAAACAAGACAACAACAGAAGAAATAATAAAAATTAATTCTGTATGATGTAGAAAGCCGGGCAAATCCAAAAGGGTATTTGTCCGGCTTTATGCTTGTGCTTCCCGCACGGGGAAGTACGCCAAGCGATAAAACGACTATAAACAAACAAAGAGATGAAAACTAAATATACTTATAAGGAGATATGGATTATCTCCTACCCTATCCTTATCAGCCTTATCATGGAGCAGATGATAGGAATGACGGACACAGCCTTTTTAGGACGTGTCGGAGAGATTGAATTGGGTGCATCTGCCATTGCCGGAATCTATTACCTGGCTATCTTTATGATGGCATTCGGTTTCAGTATCGGAGCACAAATCATGATTGCCCGCCGCAACGGAGAACAACGGTACAACGAAATAGGTCCTATCTTCTATCAGGGAATCTATTTCCTATTAGCATTAGCCGCCGTCATGTTTACCTTATCGATATGCTTTTCACCGCATATACTGAAGAATATTATCTCTTCACCAAACATCTATGAAGCCGCCATCAGTTACATCAACTGGCGTGTATTCGGTTTCTTTTTCTCGTTCATAATGGTGATGTTCCGCGCTTATTTTGTAGGTACTACGCAGACAAAAACCCTAACCCTGAACTCCATTGTAATGGTACTGTCAAACGTTGTATTCAACTATATCCTGATCTTTGGTAAATTCGGTTTTCCAAAACTTGGTATTGCCGGAGCAGCCATTGGCTCATCACTGGCAGAATTGGTATCGGTACTGTTCTTCGTCATCTATACCTGGAAACGGATTGATTGCCGGAAGTATGCACTACACAAGCTCCCGGCCTTTCAATCTAAAACGTTGAAAACTATATTGGGAGTGTCTTTCTGGACTATGATACAAAACCTGCTGTCCATGTCCACCTGGTTTATGTTCTTCCTCTTTGTAGAACATCTGGGCGAACGGGCACTGGCCGTTACCAACATCATCCGCAATGTCTCAGGCATACCATTTATGATGACAATGGCATTTGCTTCTACCTGTGGTTCATTAGTCAGCAACCTGATCGGAGCCGGAGAAATACAATGTGTACAAGGCACCATTCGTCAGCATATCCGCATCGCATATGCTTTTGTATTACCACTGTTGATATTCTTTGCTCTGTTCCCCAACCTTGTACTGAGTATTTACACCGATATTCCGGAACTGCGGGAAGCCTCCATACCATCATTATGGGTACTATGCACGGGTTATCTGATAATGATTCCGTGTAATGTATATTTCCAGTCCGTATCCGGAACCGGTAACACGCGAACTGCATTAGTCATGGAAATATGTGTGTTAGCTATTTATATTGCATATATCACATACATCATCCTGTATCTGCGAGTAGACGTAGCTATCTGCTGGACAACAGAACATCTGTATGCCACTCTCACGTTGATACTATGCTGGTGGTATATAAAGAAAGGAAACTGGCAGAAAAAGAAAATATAATTCAATTTATCTGTCACCCAATCCATGAATAAAATTTAATCGTTATCTTCGCACATCTTAATTTAACTGAAAAAATATGAGACAAGCCAAACTGTTAGTTATGTCAACAACAATGATGTTAGCAGCCTGCGGTGGAACAAAAGATGCAGGACAGAGCGCAGAAGCACTCATCGGCAAATCGGATATCAAGATTGAAGAAATGCGTATGACACCCGAAGCACTATGGGCCATGGGGCGCATCGGTGAGGTATCCGTATCACCCGACAATCAGAAAATTGTGTATAGTGTAGCTTACTACAGTGTACCGGAAAACAAAAGTAACCGCGAACTTTTCACCATGAAAGCGGACGGAAGTGACAACAAACAGATCACTCACACCCCCTATCAGGAGAATGGAGCCATCTGGATTAAGGATGGAACTAAAATAGCTTTTCTAAGCAATGATAACGGAAGCAGCCAGATTTATGAGATGAATCCGGACGGTAGCGGACGTAAACAACTCACCAACTATGACGGGGATATTGAAGGCTTCTCTATTTCACCGGATGGAAAAAAGATTCTTTTTGTCTCACAAGTGAAAACAGTAAAAAGCACAGCTGATAAATATCCGGATCTGCCCAAGGCATCGGGTATCATCGTTACCGACCTGATGTATAAGCATTGGGATGAATGGGTAACAACTGCCCCACATCCGTTTGTAGCCGATTTTGACGGAAACTCAATCTCCAATATCGTTGATATCCTGGATGGCGAACCTTATGAAAGTCCGATGAAACCCTGGGGTGGTATGGAACAACTGGCATGGAATACAACTTCAGATAAGATAGCTTATACCTGCCGTAAAAAGACGGGATTAGAATACGCTGTTTCTACCAATTCGGATATTTATGTGTATGACCTGAAAACAAAGCAAACGACTAATATTACCGAAGAGAACAAAGGATATGATACCAATCCGCAGTATTCTCCGGATGGTAAATACATTGCCTGGCAGAGTATGGAACGCGACGGTTATGAAGCAGATCAGAACCGCCTTTTCGTAATGAACCTCGAAACAGGCGAAAAACGGTTTGTCAGTAAAACATTTGAATCAAACGTAGATGCTTTCATCTGGAGTGCAGATGCACAAACGATCTATTTCACCGGCGTATGGCATGGAGAAGTACAGATATATGCCCTCAACCTTGCTGATGATTCTATCAAACCGATCACCGAAGGAATGTATGACTATGATGCTCCTGCCCTTTTCGGGGATAAACTAATTGCCAAACGTCATTCAATGAGTATGGGCGACGAAATTTATGCCATCTCCCTGGACGGAAAAACCACTCAACTGACACAGGAGAACCAACAGATCTACGATCAGCTTGAAATGGGTAAAGTAGAAGAACGTTGGATGAAGACTACAGACGGAAAACAGATGCTGACTTGGGTAATTTATCCCCCTAAGTTTGATCCGAACAAAAAATATCCAACCTTACTCTTCTGTGAAGGTGGTCCACAAAGCCCCGTTAGTCAGTTTTGGAGTTATCGCTGGAACTTCCAGATTATGGCAGCTAATGACTATATCATCGTTGCCCCGAATCGTCGCGGACTTCCCGGCTTTGGTAATGAATGGAACGAAGCTATCAGCGGCGATTATGGCGGCCAATGCATGAAAGATTATTTCACGGCAATCGATGAAATGACAAAAGAGCCGTTTGTTGATAAAGACCGTTTGGGCTGCGTAGGTGCCAGCTTCGGTGGTTTCTCTGTGTACTGGCTCGCCGGACATCATGATAAACGTTTTAAAGCATTTATTGCACACGACGGTATCTTCAACATGGAAATGCAGTATCTGGAAACAGAAGAAAAATGGTTTGCCAACTGGGATATGGGTGGCGCCTACTGGGAGAAACAAAATGCAACAGCGCAACGTACCTTTGCCAACTCTCCACATCTGTTCGTAGACAAATGGGATACCCCTATCCTTTGCATCCATGGAGAGAAAGACTACCGTATCCTTGCCAATCAGGCAATGGCTGCATTCGATGCTGCGGTAATGCGAGGTGTTCCTGCAGAATTACTTATCTATCCGGATGAAAATCACTGGGTACTCAAGCCACAGAATGGTATCTTGTGGCAACGCACATTCTTTGAATGGCTGGATAAATGGTTGAAATAAAGAACCAATCCGATAAATAGTAAAAGTCTCTTTGATTCATCAAAGGGACTTTTTTCATTTTATAAGAAAAAGAACGAGGAATGTGTTTAGCACTAACGTCGTGTCAGGTGTATTTATAATAGATATAATGAAACCCTCTGATTAACTTTACATAAAATAGAACTATGAAAACAATTCTTTTAAAACTACTTCTCATCTGGGCACCTGCTTTCCTACCTCTACTTTCTTATGCACAAAGTAATTATCGTCCCGGACTGATTATTACGATCCAAAACGATACTGTATATGGACAGATAGACTTCCGGACAGATAAGATGAATGCCAAACGATGTGTGTTTAAGCCAGAAAGGAGTTCGGATATTATAACCTATTATCCAAATGATATACAGGGATATAGATTCACGGATGACGGAATATATTATATTTCATATACGATAGAGCTAAAGCACAGTGAAGCACCTCAGCCTGTTTTTCTTGAATACCTTCTTCAAGGTATAAAGAGTCTGTATTATTATGAAACAGAGAATTATGAGTCTATCTACTTTGTAGAGAGTGGTGATAAATTGATAAAAGTAGATGCACCCAAGATCATTACTAAAAGAGAAAATGGCAGCCAATATACTGGTAATGTGAAACGCTATATTCCAATATTACAATATGCCTTTGGAGATTGCCCAGCTTTGGAACATAAAATCAGAAGAACATCATTTACTCATAAAGGCCTGATTGATATTGCAAAAGATTATCATTATGCAATGTGTACCAGCAATGAAGATTGCATTGAATTTGAGACTAAAGAAGACAAACACTCCCTAAGACTGTATGTGACTCCTTATGCCGGAATACAACAATACAGTTTCCCTTCAAGAGGCCCTTGGCATAATTTTAGTAAACCTGATTTATCCTATCTGTTTGGTGTAAACCTGGCATTGAACAGCCGACGTTGGATGAGCTCTTTAAGCGCATCTATGGATATTTCCATTTCTCATTTCAACAGTGTAGAGCAAAGATCTTATCAAACCTATAAGATGGTAGATGGCAGTATTTCTGAAACTTATCTTCATCATTATACCAGAAGTAGCTCACTAACATCACTCTCTGCAAAATTAGGTATCCGCTATACATATCCAAAAGGCAGAATACGTCCTTTTATAGAAGCCGGTGGAGCATTTGCAGGTATGATTGGCAGAAAGTTCGGTCCGGAACAGGAAGGAGATTATAGCTCTATAGCAGAAAACGTTGCAGAAGATACAGCTTTAGGATACTATGCCAATGCAGGCTTACAATTCAAACCGGTAAAGCATAGAGATCAATATATTGTATTGCGGGCACAGTTTGAAGCTGCTCACCATGCAGGTCTTGGCCTTCCACTCTACAATGCATGGTCGGGTGCTATAGGATATACTTTTTAATAATGACCTATTGAGGGTAAAGATTATTACTTATTCTTACTATGGTCTTTTACAATGACTTTACATACTCAGGAGACAAGCTATTCTCTTCTGTCAGAACTCCATTTTATAACTGATGAACGGAATTACACTATCAAAATAGAAATCAAGCAAGTTTATACACAACAAAGTTGATCCCTTTTTCTTAATTCTTATCAAATCCATGAATTATTAGCAAATAAATGTTGCTATACAAATATTTTCCGAAGGAAATTTGTTTTAATAGAAAAATAGTTAAGCTGATTACATAACTATATGCTTCAAAACGAAGCTTTAATAACAGAATAATATGATAAGAAATTTCTTTAAAAGCCAGTGGCTTACTTTGACAGGAATAGCAGTTGGTGCATTGGGTGGTTTTCTGTACTGGAAATTTGTAGGTTGCGCCACTGGGAGTTGCCCTATCACATCTTCACCTGTTAATAGTGCTTTATGGGGGGCACTTATGGGTGGACTACTCCTAAGTTCTTTTAAAGTGACAACTAAAGAAAAAACAAAATGAAAAAAATGGCTAAAAGTGGAAAGGAAACAAGGAAAAATAAAAATAGGTTTTAGGTGATTTGATTATTCATTTCTTCTGAGAAGGATGAGGTTGAAAAGTTATACCAACTGCATCCTTCTCAGAAAAATAACAGACCAGTATCAACGCATCCACACGCTCTCTATTTCAACCACATACATTTTGTGAAAACCACCATGTGCACCTCCATACCATTTATCAATCAGTTTCTTATCAAAGAAATTTTCAGGATCAATAGCATCCGCATAGAGCTTTTTACATTCTAAACTCAGACGGGACTGTTCAAAAAACACATTTCCTTGCTCTGTAAACAACGGCTTCAATCCGGTTTCTTTCACTTTATCTACTTCTCTACCTGACTTTGATCCGCAAACGGCATGAATCTTTTTATTTTCTTCTCCCAGAAAAGAGAGGGTGAGATAATCGCCTTTCTCAATAAACTCATACGTATATCGTTCGGGGCGAACAAAGACAAAGGCTACCGGTTTGTTCCACAACCAGCCAATACCTCCCCAACTAGCAGTCATGGTATTAAAACCATCTTTGTTACCGGCTGTCACCAACATCCACTCTTTGCCAATGGCTTCAAAAAAATTCTCCGAAAGCTCTTTTATTTCTACCTTTTTCATTGCTATTTCTATTTGTGCTTCCCGCACAGGGAGGTGCGACAAGCGATGTTCTTTATAAAAATAATAATACAATCTTTACTTCTGTCTTTTCAACTTCACAACCTCTCCAAGTGCAGGAATAACCACATTGACCTTCCGTTTTTTTGCCTCAGCAGCAAATACCTGAGGAGGATCATGAAGTGGCTCATCTGATAAATCGAATGTTCCGTAATGCATCGGGATAGTCAATCCTGCCTGCATCTCTTGTGAAGCCGTCAATGCTTCATGAGGAGAAATATGATTGGGACGCATAAACCAGCGGGGCTTGTAAGCACCAATCCCTACTAAGGCATAATCGGGAGCACCGAAAAGTTCCGGTATCTCCGAAAAATGTTGTGAATATCCGGTATCACCACTATAATAAACAGACATACCATCTCCCTGAATCATAAATGCACCCCAAAGGCGCTGTCCGCCATCACGCACCGAACGTTTACTCCAATGCTGGGCAGGCAGAAAAGTGATTTTCAATCCTTCATCCATTATCTGCTGATACCATCCGGCCTCTACCATCTCAATCTCCGGAAACCAGCTTTTTATCAACTCTCCGGTACCCAAGCCGCAGAAAAGTTTCATCTGAGGATTGCTCTTTAATAGACAACCGACACTCTGTTTATCCAAATGATCAAAATGATCGTGACTAATCAACAGATAATCAATTCCGGTAAAAATGTCCGTATTGGCAGGAAACTGACTTCTTCGACGTACAAAGGGAATACTCCCGAATACCGGGTCAAACATAATACGTTTCCCTGCCAGTTGCAGAAAAAAAGAATTATGCCCAAGCCATATCAATGAGTTTCCCGTAACTGCATCCAATGAACGAAGATAGTTTACTCTCGGTTCCCACTTAACGGTACGTTTCTCTTTCCGTTGCGGATTGGGAGACAAACGCCATTTCAACACACTGCCCATTCCGGGCCGAAAACGATGCTGCCGATTGAAGAACCGCCCTTTTACCATTGGATTTCCCCTCCAATAGGGGTTTATAGTGGCCAGACGCTCGTTACGTCTGAAACATATATGCTCACCCATATTTCTCTAAACCAAATAAGATATCACAAACTTAAATAAAAATCATTGACTTACAAATAGAATAAACAAAAAATGTGCCCCGGACACACTAAACGGGGCACATTTTATAAAACTAACTAAATATTTAACAAATGCTTAGATTGAATGGATACCATAAAGCGGAAATTGCCATCCCAAAGCAGAGAGATTTACCAGGAAAATAACCAGTCCAAGTATCCAGAGAACCAGTAAAGACCACTTCAGACCAGTTGCCATCGGTGGCCAATGGAATATTTGCCGAAGGATCGTATAAACGATGCACGCCAACGGGATACCCATCAAAACCACACCGGCTAAACTGCCTGCCACCGTCATAAACGGAGAGATAGATGCCAAAGGTGCCCAGTCGACTGCTGGAAGCATTTCATACAGAACGGCTCCCCCACCAATGGCTGCCGCAATGGCAGCAATAACCAATGCCACAAAGATAATAGCAAGTACAAACAACACCGGACTGAAAACAATGGCCAACACTACCAGACAGGCTTTCAAAAAGAATCCTGCAACCGCAACAAACGCATCTCCCAGTTTTTGAAGAAAGGTACGCGGTTTATCTGAATGCATATAGCTATTCACACCATTGGCTACTTTTTCAAAACCATCGGTCACTGTCTTTCCTATATTCTCAACAGTTACCGCTTCGCCACGCATACTAAGCTTCTCTGCCGCAGTACGGGCCTCCGGAATAACAAGCCAGCAAATGATATATACAGGAATTAATGTACCATATCCACAAATAAGAATGACCAGTGCCAACAGGCGCAACAAGGTCGGATCCCATCCCAAATAGGCAGCCAGCCCACTCAATACTCCGCCCAACAACTTATCATCCGGATTACGATACAACCGGCGCCGGGTAGTATAGGTATAAGAAGTAGAATTACTTGTTGAAGTTTTCTTTTCTTCTTCATCGGTAGTTCCGAAATCCTCAGGTTTTCCCACACGGGCAATTACCTCTTCTACATCAGTAAGTGTAATCACTTGCGAACCTGCATTCAGTTTTTCCAGAAACAATTCCGAAATACGGTTCTCAATATCATCTACTATTTCTTCGGCACCCTCTTGCTTACGAAAATGAAGTTTGAGGTTGCACAAATAGTTGTCCAGCAATCGGTAGGCATCCTCATCTATATGGAAGACAGTTCCACCTAAATTTACAGTCAATGTCTTTTTCATTGTTATTTCTTTTTAATCGGATTATCTGTTAGCTATATGATTCACAGTTTCATTAAGTTCTTTCCAGGAAGTTTCCAGCTCTCCGAGAAATCCCTCTCCTTTCTCTGTCAGTTTATAATATTTGCGTGGAGGTCCTTGTGTAGATTCTATCCATTCGTAACTTAGTAAATCATCATTCTTCAACCGGGTAAGCAATGGATACAATGTACCCTCCACTACAATCAGCCGGGCTTCTTTCAACTTCTGGATAATGTCTGAAGCATAAGCAGGCTCTTTATGCAATAACAGCATGATGCAGTACTCCAACATCCCTTTCCGCATCTGCGACTTTACATTATCTACATTCATAAGCTTCTTTTTTAGTTTGACGAAACAAATATATGCATTACTTTAGTACTATGCAATGCAAAGTACTATAAATTAATATTAATTAAGCCATTAACAGTTGTACACCTTATTATATATTCGTTCATCCCAAAGTACGTATTTAAGTCTCTGTTAAAATACTATTTAAGTCTGTCTTAAAATAGATATTAACTCACATTTAAATACGTACTTTTGCAATCATACTTATTTATCTCTTATATTTGCGTTTTATAAAACCAAAATACAATACATATATGTTTACTATCAGAAAAGCTACAACAGCAGATTGCGGGTTGATCCACGACATGGCTTCCATTGTATTCCCCGCCACTTATAAAGAGATCATTTCAGCAGAACAAATGGAGTTCATGATGGACTGGATGTACTCTCACGATAATATCCGCAAGCAAATGGAAGAAGAAGGACACGTCTACTTCATTGCCTACAAGGGAGAAGAACCTTGTGGATACGTATCTGTACAGCCTCAGGAGGAAAATATATTTCATTTACAAAAGATATACGTGCTCCCCTCTTTTCAAGGACAGCATTTAGGTAGCTTTCTTTTCCGTGAAGCGATAAAATACATTAAGGAAGTACATCCCGCCCCTTGCCTGATGGAACTGAATGTAAACCGCAGCAACAAAGCATTGCAATTTTATGAACGGATGGGAATGAGAAAGCTGCGTGAAGGAGATTTCCCGATTGGAAACGGATATTATATGAATGATTACATCATGGGATTGGAAATATAACAAGACTAACCGCCCAATAACAAGATATGAAATGCCCCTTTACATTATTTATTATGCATGATAACAATATATGTAAAGGGGCATTTGCTCTAACGTAAAGTAAAACTTGAGAGAGGATTATTTTTTAATGAATTTCTTTATGCTTGTCTTGCCATCTTTTGTAGCAACCTTAACCAGATAAATTCCCTTATTAAGAGAAGCTATTGACAGATTATTCACGTCTCTTTGTTCCATCACAGGAGTGCCCGAAATGGCATAAACTGTTATGTCGGATATTTCTTTAGAAACAACTTCAGAATCGGTAATATAAAAATCAGAAGTCAGATTTTCCCGGGTAATTCCGGTAATAACACCATTCAAACTAAAATAAGAAGAGCCAATACCTTTTATAGTAGCAGGAGTGGTAGTGATTGCTTTCTTATCATAATCAACGGTTAACGCTGTTGCAGTCAACGGCATGGTATAAAGCTCGGTAGCCGGATTTGCAAGAGCATACACATTTACTTTATAGCTCAGACTATTAGTTATGGTAAACTTACCGGTTGTAGCTCTCAACCGGACTGACTTAAATGAGAAAGCTTTATTTGTATATGATCCGCTAATCAGACAATCTTTCAATGTATATTTGGAAGAAGCATTTGCTGCAAAATTAATGATATCTTTACTACCAGCAAATCCGGCATCAGCATCACCACAATCTATAAAGCTAACTTTCTCCATAGAAAAATCAATCGGAGTGGTTGCATCATTAGAATAATAACCACCACCCTGGCACTTGTAAAAAGTAACATTATTGAAAGTAGCTTTACTAACTTTAGCCTTCTGAAGCATTATAGCTGCATTGGTAGGATTGCCGGTATTCAAGTCATGTACTACAGTATTCTTAACCGAGATTGTTGGAATTTCTGTTTCTCCCAATGCTTTAAGGAAACAGATTGTATAATCATAAACTTCACAATCTTCAACTGTCAAAGAAGATACTTTAGCAACATTAGCCGGAATATTCACTAATATCTTAGAAGGAGTCTTTTCTTCCGATGAACAAAATGCAATAATCCCCTTCATAGAGAAATTAATATCACTTTCTATGGAAAACAGTACATTATCCATTTTGACTCTTCCGCTTTTTGCTGATATATTCACATCTTTAGTCAACGTAATACTACTCAATGTAGCATTTTCCAGGTCAGCAGCAACCACAACATCACCCCCAGCCTCTACTGCAGTTTTAAAATCGGCAAATGTAGAAACTTCAACAGCATTCAATCTCAAACCACCTATTAATAACAGGCAAAGAATAAAAGTAATCTTTTGTTTCATAATCATTATATTTTAGTTTAGTTATTAATATGCTCCCTTCATACAATGTGAAGGGAGCCCCTGTATATTTATCTTTTAATGCAACGAACAGACATGCCGAACACTTTACCCAAAGGTCCTTGGGTACTATTATCCGTATTATAAGCTGCTCTCATTACATAGACGCTATTTCTACTAAACGGATCTTCTCCCGAATATTCAGTAGTACTCCAGAAGTAGGCTTCATAGCCAAATCTGTCAAATGAATAGGTAAAGTCTGAAGTATCCAATGTTCTCCAGCCTGCCGGTTGCATAGAAAAGCCGGTCAGATTATTGGGTGTAACACTTGTAGAAGCCTGCCAGTACCCATCGGTTGCTTTTAGATAGGAAGTACATTTGATGGCTTTAGTAGGATCGGCACCCGGAACAATATAAGTTTTCAGAGATAAGAAATCCTGCTGAGTAGGTATATCCCATCCTTCCGGAGCAAGTTTATTACTGTTCACAACTGCATTCCAATTATACAAAGCTCCAAATACCTCTTTGTAATTCGTCGGATCATTGTTTACATAACAGAAAGCCCCCTCCGTATCATTCTTCCAATCCGCGCCACTGGTTATTTTATTAATAGGAGATCCATTGCTATATCTTTCGCATTTAAAATTATCTGCAATCCAATATTGAGTACCAATTTTAACAACACGGTATTTGTTATAGTCTAAATCAACCAATATATCTGCCTTAGCACTCGTGTTTCTCTGTAGTTTAGAAGCAGAAGTCGCTACCAGCTTATCTTTTTCAAGATATACTTTTTGTAAAGGACTTCCAGCTGTTCCGGCTGTATAAGTACAACTGTTTTTAGCAATATCCCACACTACATTACCACCGTCTTTCACAGCAAGCCCTTTAGTCAAGTCAGCCTTTCCGGAAACAACCGGATATACCACAACCATTTGTTCGGAGACAGTACTTGTTTTAATAAACTCTTTGCATACCTCAGCAATCTGTACATCACCATACATTATTTTCTGTACGTAGCTGGCCGAAAAATCAGCAGGTACATCAATAGCATATGCCATACCCGTATTGCTCTGGGTTACAGTGATATCCTTGCTCAAAGAGCCGGCTTTGACAGTAATAACAGCAGATCTGGGTTCACCATCCGTATATTCATCTGCCGAAACGGATAATACATCTCCATTGCGAGATACATTACACCACGTTTTATCAACATTGTAAGTCCATGAATCTGTATTCGTCGTTATGGTTACATTCACAGCTTCTCCACTGGCATCCAGTTCCACTTTATCCGGCACAAATGATAATGCTTCATTGGCAGCTGCTTGCTCCACCGCAATACTTTTTGTGATATTACCTGCATATACGGTGACCGTTGTCGTACGTGGCTGCACTTTCAAATTATCGTCCACCTCAATAATCAGCAAAGCACCTTCAAACCTTAAACTACACCAATCGTCTTTTTCGGGACGTACCGCTTTCCAGGTAGCCTGATTAGTACTTACAGTTATTATTTCTTCATCAGCCGAAGCTGTAAAGTTCACTGTTTCTTTCGAAACAGACAGTGAAGGTTCGTCCTCCTTCGAACAACTAACGAATGAGACAAGCAGTAACAGCATTACGCCTACCCATTTAAATTCCTTTTTCATAAAATTCTCATTTAGTTTATATCTGTAATTTATTTGTTCACTTTCTCAAACTCCATCCAAACCCAGTTCTTCTTAGTGTTTACCAGATAGAGTTTATTGTCCTTCAATACCACAGAGTGTCCGGTTGAATCAAAAAAGTAAGAGTACATCTGAATACCAATGATATTATCGTAGATATTGATTACCTCATCTCCGATCCACCCTTCCGGTTCATCCTTCCCATATCTCACAAAGACAGCAATGTCATCTCTCTGCTTTTTTATCTCTTTGGCCAATACAGTTTGAGGTGCATCTTTACCATCAATACTAAGCAATACGGAGAAACCTGTTTTACCGTCTACATCCATAGTCAGCTGGGCACCGGCATAGTTCGGATATTTATATTTGTATAATTCAACCCAACCCTGAACATCATAACTTCCTCCGATCAGCCTGTAAGTATTTCCGGCAGCCTGTTGTAAAGTAGGATATACAATTAATGGAGTTTTGGACGTCATCAATGTATCCGTATTCTCGGCTACAAACCTGGCCTTGGCATTGTTCCATACGAAATGCTGAATACTCTTACTATTAACCGTCACCGGAGCAGTTAAATCAAATCCTGTATCTGTAAAGGTGAAAGCAGCAGATGATGTCTTTACCGTTTCTCCCTGCATTTCCTTAAATACCAGTTCTTTCTTATCATCTGATAGCGTCACATCTGCCGTAGCTGCCGTAGGAGACTTCAGACAATGAAAAAATGAATTATTAGAGATCGAGGCAATATCCATTTCACGGATAAGGCGAATCTTATGTTGTTCTCCCGCACCTACTTTCTTAAATACCACCCGGTCCTGATTTTTACGTCCTTTGCAAACCAGAGAGTCCTGCGTCAATTCCATAATAATAAACTCAAAGTCACCTTTATACCCCTCACCCAAAGGAGTAGTAGAAGGATCGGCATAAGTATGAATCACTGAGTATGTATCAAATGACAGCATCGGTCCTTCACCCGAATTGAGATTGTAGGTAGTAGTAGATTCATCTTCATAGTTGGACCACATATAAACCCTGTCCTTACCCGTAAACTTCATGATGAAGCTAACGTAAGAAACAGCATTAGCCGGTTGGTAATCCAGTCGCCAGCCATTAGGAGCTGTTTGCAGTATATCATCGCATTGCTTTAAGAAAGTCTTCATTCTTTCACTCGCCGATTGTGCAAACACATCATCCACTTCATTTTTGCATGAAGTGAAGAATAGAGCCATGAAAAATAGCATCCATATTCCTCTATTCAGATATTTAGTCAATTTTCTCATAATTCCTAATAATCTCCTAATACCACATTCTTTATTACTTCATCCATTTTCGCCTGGAAATGATACAAATCAATGTCCCATACATCCTTTAGATACCCCACCACAATTGCCTCTTTTTTGCGTAAAGCAGAACGGGCATCTTCACTTTTGATCGTATTGATCATTATATCCCAGTCTCTTTTATTATTTGTCAGCATAGTAGCTATCATTTCCACAAAGTCTTCATCGGGTGCAGACATGGCGTAATTTGTTATAAATCCTCTTTCCTGAGCATATTCATTGGAACGCAGATACCAACTGGAAGAATATCCGGTCGTTATAGTACGATAATCCCGGCTATAAGCTACTTGCTGATGCATTATATGGGCAAATTCATGGTGCATCACATGAATAAACCTCTTCAACTTCGTGACATTCTGCGGACTAAAGCTGTTTATTTCATACAATACCATTTTACGCCCTCCCTCTGCAGTACCTTGCGTCACCGTTTCGTCGGGATTGTAACTTGCACTTCCTATCAATAATATTTGTTTCGGTATCAATCCTTTAAGAAAATTGCTACCTGCTTCTTCCACATAAGGATCGACCCAGACAGTTTTTAAAATTTCAAGGAAAGGTTCTACCTTCTCTTCCTCCGGCGGAACCAGATTCTTGGCAACATCCGTTTCACTATCTTTCCAGCGATAAATCACTTCGACATTGTAGGGTTTCGTATAATTTTTATAGATATACAAATCCGTAGGAGTCAAATCTTTGAGATTGAACTCAGGAATTTCAATACCTGATTCTCCCAAATCTTCCGAGCATGAGTGAAACAGTCCCACACTCAATGCACAAACCAATAGCATCAATACTTTTTTCATAATCATATGTATTTATCTGGGATTAGGTGTTAAACCATAGGCAATAGCATCACTCGGTACCTGAACGGCTCTACGAAGATCGCGTTTGACCAACACATCCTTTTGACTGGGCATACCATATGGATAATGAACGATTTCTATACCAAACCGCTTCACATCAAACCACCGCATGCCTTCCATCACAAACTCCACCCGGCGAAGTTCTACGGCACATTGCACAAATGCTGCCTGCTCCGTATCCATCTCATAGAAAGGATTCAGTGGGGCATAATCCGCATAGAACTTTGTTATATCTTCGGCTTTTACGTTTTTAGAAACATCATAAGACAAAGTCCGTTTGCTATAAAAAGCATTGATGTCTGCCAAAGCTTCCGT
The DNA here is from genome assembly GCF_019734355.1 of Bacteroides sp. K03. Classification (NCBI taxonomy): domain Bacteria; kingdom Pseudomonadati; phylum Bacteroidota; class Bacteroidia; order Bacteroidales; family Bacteroidaceae; genus Bacteroides; species Bacteroides sp. K03. Next base: position 74,363 of record NZ_JAASHC010000011.1, on the reverse strand, counting down.
ATACCTTTTCTTCATGGCATAAGCCTCTATACGGTTAAGCAGCACTTCATCTTTAGTAAGAATGGGAATCATGGCATACAAATAACCAGTCGTTGCATTGATGCCTATCTGTTGGAAATACTCCTTCCATTTGAGCATGGTAATCGGATCACCTTTATCTGCCTGCCACTTCTCAAGTACATACGCCCAGGGCAAGCCAATCGCATTTACCTTGGCACTACGAAACAGCTTCGACTCCAAAGAACTGTTAAAGCCATATCTATAAAACTCCTGGTAACGGGCAATCTTTGTCAAAGATGAAGCCAACAGTAAAATAGAGGGCTGCTCGGCAGATGTATACTCTTTCTCACGAACGGAAGTAGACAGTTGTCCATGAGTAATCCAGTCACGCAACTGAGAAGCAACATCTCCTGTACCAAAAACGGCATTAGCATGTTCGATCACCTTGTCCCAATTACCTTTATATAGATAGAAACGACTGGCAAAAGCATGTGCGGCAGCCTTCGTAAAGTGGTATTTAGGAACGGTATAAGTGTGATCCTGGATCAGAGAAAGCCCTTCTTTCAAATCCTGTTCTATCAATTCGTACACTTTTGCTACACTCTCCCTCTTGTAGTCTTTCAACACTACAGTCTCGGGTTCAGTAACGTATGGAACACCCAAATCTTTATCGGCTGTTGCCGGATCATAATGTTGAGCAAAAATATTCACCAGCATAAAATGGCAATAAGCCCTTGCCACCAAAGCTTCACCACGCTGGGCCTGCGTATCCATTCCACCCAGTTTATCCAAAGCTTCCAAAGCATGATTGGCAGCAGCAATTGCTTCATAACATGAACTCCAATAGCCTGTAGGGGAATCCTGTAAGGTATACGAAACATCTTTCCACTTAAAAGACTCCTCAACAGCCCTGTCCGACTGAATGGCCACTCCTTTATCTTCGGCGTTGTCACTCATGGCCTCACAGAATTCAACATAAGCTCGGTTAGGATATGCCGAGACCAATAGTTCGGATATAGTTTTGGCATTATCCAGTTCTGTTCTATTATCAGGCACTTTATCCAGAAAATCATTGCATCCGGACAAAAGAACCGCAGCTGAGATAAATATATAATATCGTACTTTCATATCTTGATTTTATCATGGTTAGAAACTTGTTCGCACAGACAAAGTAAATTGTCTCGGAGTAGGCATTGCCACACCACCCGAACGGAAAAATTCAGGATCCTGTCCGTTTAACTTTTTATCAGAATAAATCAGCCACAGGTTGGAAGCAACGCAACGTAACTGCAAATTATTCATCCCGACCGCTTTCATCCAGTTTCCTTTGAAATCATAAGAAAGAGAAATTTCTTTCAAACGAATAAAGGCACCGTTGGCAACCCGCGCATCCGAGTAATTATAAGCGTTATAAGCCACATTGAGATTCTCTATATTAGAGACTTGCCTTTTTGAAGGAATACCCGGTACGTCGGTATATTTCTCATTTCCAGCCTGCATCCATCTGTTTTTCATCTCTTTCGGCATAGCACTCATATCCGAATATACAGCAGAGAACTCCGGATACAGACGAATCACATTACCAAACTGATAAGTGAAATACACGTTCATCTTCCAGTTTTTGTACGTAAAACCGTTGTCAAATCCACCGGTTACTTTTGGATCAATAGAACCTTCATACTTCAGATGGCCGATATTATTATTTTCCTGAAAATTAATATCAGTAGAAGTCAATTCTCCGTCTTCATTGATAAAGGTGGGAAATCCGTTGCTATCCAATCCTTTGAACTGATACGAAAACAGTCCTCTCACAGGATAACCTTGCAAAGGGCCTCCTTCTTCTTTCACCAGGTCGATGACTCTGGGCATTGATTTTAGATTCGTAATCTCATTATGGTTGAATGAGAAAGTCAGATTAGAAGTCCAGTTGAAATTCTTCGTAACGATGTTCTTTGTATTTAATGTAAATTCTACACCACGGGATTTCATATCTGCATAGTTCGCAGCTTTCATCGCTTCTCCCCCGATTCCGGATGTACGCATATAACCAATCAGGTCGAATCCGTTGCGGAAATAAACGTCTGCGCTCAAACTTATCCGGTTACGCAGGAATCCCATATCAATACCTACATTCGTTTCGTATTGTTTCTCCCAGGTAAGTTCCGAATTCTGCAATGAGCTTATTAAAACCTGATTCTCTCTGTTTCCTTGCGTATCGCGAAAAGTAACCTGATTTCTGAAAATAGCCAAAGCATTGCTGGCTGGTCCCATACTGGCTGTCAATCCATAGGTAGCTCTCAATGTCAATGCAGAAAAAAGAGTCTGGGTTTTCATGAAACTTTCTTCCAAAGCATTCCATGAACCACTGACATTCCAGGTAGGCAACCAACGGGAATCACGCGCACGTCCCAAACGATTCGAACCGTCATAACGTCCGGTTAAGTTCAAAGTATATTTCCCATTATACGAAAAACTGGCAGTTCCAAAGAAGGCAACAAAACGATCATAATTTTCTTCCATTCCATAATAATCAAAACCTCCTACCAATATCTGCTGCAAGATGCGATAGTCAACAGAAGGAACACCCCCCTTATCCCATTGATATCCGTAACCATTATTAAAACCGTTTTTACGGTCGGCAGACTTTACTTCCTGGCCAACCATCAAATTAAAAGGGTGCTTCCCAAACAACATTTTATTATAATTGGCCGTTGCCCGAAAGTAGTAACTTAGCATCGTATTATTAGTCGTATTATAAAAACCGCCTTCGGGCATTACCACTTCAGGCAATGCATCCGGGTTATCCGGGTCTTTATAAAGGAACTTATTTTTATCACGAATGGTAGCATCATCTGCTGCACGATAGGCCATTGCCATATTAGAATTACCGTATATTTTATGTTCCTGTGTAGACTTAACATACCTTATTGCGCCCAAAGCATTCAGCTCCAAACTCTTGAAAGGCTTATAATTCAATTCCATTTGCAACTTCAGGTCCATCATATCCATATCAATGAAGTTGGAATTCATTTCATTCAGAATACTAAAAGGAGCATAGTTCATCCGGTAATACTCAGGATCCCCATTAACTGTACGATCTGACATTGTCCTACTCGTATTCAATGCATAACTGAAAGGATTGATATCAAAATCACGTGTATATTCTCCATTCACGGCATCCATGTCACGATCCATGGTTCCCGGAACCCTTTGGTTACGAATTGATCCGCTGGTATTTACTCCGAAAGTCAGGTATTTATTCAAATCAAATGAAGCATTCATGTTGGCAGTATAGCGGTTTACCTTATCTGCATCTGTCCAACCCGGATCATTATAAAAACTAAGAGAAGTATAGAAACGGGAACGTTCATTTCCTGATGAAATACTTAGTGAATGATTACTTTGAAGAGTTGGTTTAAACAAAATACTAAACCAATCTGTATTACGCATCTCTGCTGACTGCAAAAAACGCGAACGGGATTGAGGTGTATTCATCAACCCAAACTGTCCGTTAGTCTTGTCAAACTGGTTAATAAGATCATACATCTGAAAAAATACCCCTCCATTCTCAGCCCGTGAAATTGTAGCATGATCCAGCCAACCTTTCTGCTCCATATCCAGATAGACAGACATCTGATCTTTTGAGTTCATAATATTATATTGCGAGTACGAAGGACGGGTACGCATGGTAAACTCTCCTGTATAACTAATGGATGCAGTGCCTTTCTTACCCCTCTTTGTCGTCACAACAATTACTCCGTTCATTGCACGCGCTCCATAAAGTGCAGTAGCCGAAGCATCTTTCAATATTTGAAAACTCTCAATATCGTCAGCATTCAATCCGGCAACAGCTGAACTGATAAGAGTAGCTGCATTTCCGGAAGACAAATCATCCGGAGATACTTCCACCATATCTTCGAGGACTACCCCGTCAACTACCCATAAAGGGCTTTGGTTACCATATATGGAAGATGCACCACGAACGCGTATCTTCGGAGCGGCACCAAATGTACCGGATACAGACTGTACCTGCACTCCTGCCGTTTTCCCCTGTAGCATTTTACTAATGTCGGTTACTCCGTCAACCTTTGCCTTATCACCCGAAATACGATCGGCAGCTCCAGTAAACAATCTGCGGTCTATCTTCTGGTATCCGGTAACAACAACTTCATCCAATTCCTGAGAATCCGAAAGTAATACTATTTTAGTAAAACCGGGAGCTATATTGAGTTCCTGAGTTTTCATTCCGACGTATGAAACAATAAACCTTCTGGCATTATCAGGAACATCTAATTGGAATTTCCCATCAAAATCTGTAATTGTACCCGTAGAGGTACTTCCTTCTATCTGTATTGTCACGCCTGGCAATACCTCTCCGCTCTCATCGGTAACCTGCCCGGTTATATTTTTGACTTTCTGTTTCGGCTTTTCTGCATTTGTTTTATGCTTAAAAATCTGTATACGCTTATTTTTAACTTCAAAATTCAGATTCTGACCGTCCAAAATAATCTTCAAAGCATCTTCAATGCTTTTATTCTCTAACTGTACAGTGACAATTTTAGATAATTCTACATCATTGACATTGAACCACAATGAAAATTTTGTATCATTTTTCAACTGCTCCAGTGCTTCTTTGACTGTAACATTTTTAAGATTCAGAGATAATGTAACATCCTGAGCCAATAAATTCTTACTACATAATAAAACTATTAAAATAGTACTAATTTTCAGGATGCTATTCAACTTATTTTCATACATTTGTAACATCTTTATATATTAAACAATATGTTTTTATATGCTGAGACCGGAGTCGGGAGTGCGCCAACAGAACCCGACTCTTTGTTTTTATATCTTATTCCTCATAGATTCCCTCCTATTTTCTTGATATTACTATTTTATTATTATCGACAACATAGTGTAAATTGTTACTTTCTGCCATCATTTTCAAAATATCATACAAAGTTTCTTCATTTCTAAAATCTCCATAGAATTTTTCATACTTCAACTTTTCATCTTTTATTTCAATCTGTACATTAAAAACCCTTTCCAGATCGCGGACAATCTGAATAAGAGATTCCTCATCAAAAAATAAAGTATTCCGTAGAGTTATATTCGGATTTTCTGTTTTTGTCAGGACCTTATCTACGTTTATTTGTTTCTTATCAATAGGCTCTTCTTTAGGTAAAGTCCACATGGCATACAGATCGGCCTTCACATTTTTCACCTTCATATCCTTTTTTGCCTTATCAAAAATAGCCTGCTGATTAGGAACCAGATGAACTTCTTGTTTCTTATCCTCAATTCCTACATTCAGGCTTCCCTCAACAAGAGTCACTTTAGCACTTTCATCATCCGAATAAGACTTAAAATTGAATTTGGTACCCAATACTTCTACCTGTACCTTACCCGAAAAAACTTTGAATGGCAAATTCCGGTTCTTAGTTACTTCAAAGTAACCTTCGCCGCTTAACTTTACGTCACGGTTATTTTTTCCAAAATTATTTTCATACGAAAGAATACTCCCTGAGTTTAACCAGACGGTTGTACCGTCCGGCAAAACAATTTTTGATTTAGAACCAAACGGAATTTCTATCGTTTGTGTTAGCCGAGTCTGAATATAGTGACTTTGAATGAAATAAAAGGTAGTACCTCCCAAACCAAAAACAAGTAATAAAATAGCCGCATAACGCAAAGTTCTATACAGAGAGAGTGTACGATGCTTCCTGCTTACAGTTCCTATTCTGACCACAAAGCGCTTATAGGCAGATTCAACCGAAGGTCTAAAACGCTTTTTGCTATTCAGAACATGCAGATATTTTTTTAAGATACAATACTCCTCATACTGTTTCTTATTTTCCGGACTGGCATTATACCATTGCCGCAAATAAGTATACTCTTCAGAAGACAGAAGCCCTGAAAGTTGCTTATCAATAAGTTCTTCAATTATATTATTATTTTCACCCATATTAAGTCCTTTTAATAGGGAGACGAGATTTTTAAGATGTAGGGGTAGTGAAATTCTAAAAAAAATTTCAAGAAAAAACAATTATGGCGAATTTAATCACACAAAGAGCTGTATTTTCAGATATTAGTGTCTAAACAAAAAGACAAATGCAACAACTATAGCAAAAAGATAGTCACCAAGCCCTTCTTTTAGTACGGATAGGGCCTTTTTAATATGATATTTAACTGTATTGATAGAGATATTCAGACGTTCTGCTATTTCCTGATTAGAAAGCCCTTCAAACCGGCTCATTTGGAATACAGTCCGGCATTCAATTGGCAATGTTGACACTATCTCTTCTATTTTATCCTCCAGCTCCAATAAAGCTATTTTATCAAACAACTCTTCGTCAGCAATAAAACAAGTTTCATATTCATCAATAGTACTCATGCGCACAACCTTGGTTTCCTGCACATTACTACGCAAATAATCAATACTCCTGTTACGCACCGAACGGATTAAATACCCTTTCAACGAAATATTAATGTCAAGTTGCTTCCGTTTTTCCCATACCGATAGCAATACATCTTCGGCTATACCCTGGCATATATATTCATCCTCTATATATTCATAGGCTATAGCGCACATCAATGCATAATAGAGATCGAACAAACGGCGAAAAGCATTGTGTTCTCCATTCCTTAATTGAATAAGTAATTCGGTTTCTATATGATAAGGATTCATTTAATTGTTTACCTTGCAATTTTATCTTGTGCCACAAAGTTATACGAAATTTAATTTAATATGTAAGAAAACACAGATAAAAAACAAAATAAAGAAACAAATCGCCTAATTTTATCTACAAAGTGAGAGAAACCCACCTAAATAATCAGAAAAAAAATAAAACAATGCAGTACTTTATGATTCTTAGTTTATCAAACCTTCTTTATACAGTAATATGTGTAATAGTCCATAACAAAACATATACCGAATCATCACATATACCAGCATTTTATTTATATACACACCAGTTTATATACTTATAAAGTTTACTGTAATACAACAACTTAAAACTGATAAAAGAAAAAACAATAATACAACACAGATTAGTATACTATCATAGTAAACGATAAATTGAATTTATTTCTGTATAAATTCAGTTTTCTTACAGAATTGCCTTATATCTTTGTAGCGATTAAAACTACTACTAGATTATGAAGCTTATTCTTATATTATTGCTATGCTATATCTGTCCGTTCTTACACTCTGCAAATGAGCCAAATCTGACTGATTCATTGCCATCACTCACTCCATCAGTACCGGCAAACCGCTTCCAGTATACAATGCATAAAATAGCCAATTCACGAGTCTACCAAATGACTTATGTAGGTGTACCACTTGTAATAGGCGGTCTTATTGTGAAAAGTGAAGACGATCATTTTCGTGGATTACGCAACAGCCGTCTGCCCTCTTTCAAACAACATTATGACGATTATCTTCAATACCTCCCCGCTGTAACAATGTTAAGTATGAAGATTGGCGGTGTAAAAGGACGTAGTTCATGGGGACGCATGCTTGTATCCGATGCTTTTTCTGCCATTATAATGACTTCAATAGTTAACGGATTAAAGACACAGACCAGAGTAACACGTCCCGACAATTCCAACAATCATTCTTTTCCCTCCGGACACACAGCCACGGCCTTTATGACGGCTACTATGATGCATAAGGAGTATGGAGAACGTAGTCCATGGTATAGTATCGGCGCCTACTCAGTGGCTACAGCAACGGGACTTACCCGTATGGCAAATAACAAGCATTGGTTGAGTGACGTATTGGCAGGAGCCGGGTTTGGCATTTTATCAACAGAACTTGGGTATTTTCTGGCTGATCTTATATTCAAAGATAAAGGTATCCATAACTTTTCTACTTCGAGTGATTTTGAATGGAAAATTAATCCCTCTTTCTTTGGCATTTATCTGGGACTCAATGTTGCCCCAGGTACTTACACTCTATCCGATAAAGACCGATTCCACTTTTCATCCGGTAGTACTGCCGGACTGGAAGGAGCCTGGTTTCTCAACCCATATATAGGATTAGGTGGGCGCTTCTCGGCAATCAACATGGCAGTGATATTCAATAATGAGGCACTGGAAGAGTCAACCGATCTTTTAGCTGGGCATGTAGGAATCTATTTCTCATATCCCATCACACCACGCCTACTGGTAGGAAGCAAGGTTCTGGCAGGCTATAGTTACTATTCATCCTGTAACTTGCCTGTAGCAGTGATAGGTAGCAGAGGTGGATTCAGTATGGGGACAGGTGCTTCGTTTACTTTCCTGGCAAAACAAAATCTGGGAGTAAGATTCTTTCTGGATTATAATCTGATACCTACTCCTGTGAAGTCTGATAAGACATGTACACAGATTATGACATTAGGCAGTGCTGTATCTGTGATTTTTTGAAGAAAGACACAATGATATTTACTATTAAACTGATCAGAAATGAACTCACCACAGAGTAACACAGAGTTTAAATCTTTATTAAAACGCAGATGAACGCAAATTTTCACAAAGGGAAACAAATATATGATAAAGAACTACAGTCTTTTAATCTGTGTTCATCTGTGTTAATCCGCGTTTCATCAGATAAAGACTACTCTGTGGAACTCTGTGTTACTCTGTGGTGAAATACACTCAAAACCGTACAGAAAGGAAGACTGGGTTCACATTATGAACAAGGAGCAAAATAAAAAAAACGAGGATATCTAAAAAGATTAGATACCCTCGCCATATTCTATGGTAATAAAACTATTTCTTATTTAGCCACTCTTTCCAGCCATTTCAGCATAAAGAGCATTGTAATCATCGAAATACTACAAGCCACCACAAATACTGTCCATGTCATCCAAATAGGAATTGTCTCATACAGCACAGCACCGATGAAAAGCAACTGATTACCTATAGCAGTAGCACCAAGCCATCCACCTTGCATGATACCCTGATATTTAGGAGGAGCCACTTTGGAGACAAACGAGATTCCCAACGGAGAAATATACAATTCAGCAACTGTAAGGATAAGGTAAGTCAACATCAACAACAACGGAGTGACTTTCACCGGTGAAGTTCCTACAGCCAGGATTTCTTTATGCAGAGGCAAATCGGCAACATAAGAGCCAATGGCCATTACAACAAATCCCAAAGCTGCTATTCCCATACCGATTGCTATCTTTTTCGGAGTAGACGGTTCACACCCACGCGCACGCTGACGAGCAAATACAGCCATTATCACCGGAGTAAGGAACACCACAAAGAAAGGATTCAACGATTGGAACAATTCAGCCGAGATAGGCATTCCGAAGAGATTAAGATCGGTGTATTCTTTTGCAAAGAATGTCAACGTCAAACCATTCTGATGGAAAGAGAACCAGAAGAAAATAACAACACCAAATACAGCAAACAAAGCATAAATACGCTGCTTTACCTCTTGTGCACTCATCTCTACTACAGTTGCAGCAGTATTGCTCTTATCAGCAACAGCTTTCTTACTTGGATCCGGGAAGTTCTTCTTATTCAACATATAGATAAGAAGTGAAACAGCCATTGCTACAATAGCAACAGCAAAAGCATAATGGAAACCGGTAGTAAATACATTCAGATAATCAGCAGCAAAAGTTGTAAGATCGGTTACAGGAGTAGAAGAAGACTCTGAGGCCAATCTGGTATAAGTTTCGATAGCTTCCGGAGTTAAAGTCTGAGCCAACTGCCCATGGCACAGAGCAGGCAGATCGGCATTATAGGCATAACCGAAAGTAGACAACCACCAGTTACGTACACCGATTGCTGCCATCGGAGCAAAAATAGCACCTATATTGATGAACATATAGAACAATGAGAAACCGGAGTCACGCATAGAAGAGTACTGAGGATTGTCGTACATTTGTCCGACCAATGCTTGCAGGTTACCTTTAAAAAGTCCGTTACCAAAAGCAATAACAAACAATCCGATACAGGTGATAGTTAAAAATAAAGTTTGATTGTCAACCGGAGTTTTGGAAGGAATAGCAAGCATCAGATAACCTAAGGCCATCAAAACAATACCTACCATAATCGTTCCTTTGTAGTTTCGTGTTTTATCGGCAATAATACCCCCTACCAAGGCAAGGATGTAAATAGAGAAATAAAACGTTGAATAAATAATCCCTGCGGTCTTTCCATCCAGCCCAAACTTAGCTTGCAGGAAAAGAACAAGGATTGCCATCATAGTATAAAAGCCGAAACGTTCGCCAAGATTGGCCAAAGCGGCTGGGATTAACCCTTTAGGGTGTTTACTAAACATAAGATATAAATATTTAATTAATAATTTGAATTGTCATTTCAAGTATAATTTCTGCAAATATATACTTTTTTTTGAATTATTCAGTGAACAAGACACAAACTTCAGCGCGTGCTTCCTTAATTAAATCGTTAGGAGCCACTTTTATCTGTAACCCCCGCTGGCCGGCACTTACATAAATATACGGAAACTCAAGACAGGTCTCATGAATGTAGGTAGGAAAATGCTTTTTCATCCCGATAGGTGAACAGGCACCACGAATGTATCCGGTAGTAGGAAGAAGTTCCTTCATCGGAATCATATCACAACTCTTGTTGCCGGATACTTTAGCAGCAAGTTTCAGATTCACCTCTTTGTCGCCGGGAACAATACAAACAAAATGCCCGGTCTTATCTCCATGCAAAACAAGAGTCTTAAATACCTGATCGATATTCTCGCCTAAGTTTGCTGCCACATGTACAGCACTCAAATCATCTTCATCTACCTCGTAAGGAATTAGTTCATAAGATATTTTAGCCTTATCTAACAAGCGGGCAGCATTGGTTTTATTTATTTTCATGACTTATTTCTTTCTGTTTATAGATTTCGGAGAACAAAAATAGGAAAAAATTATCCCCCGGCAAAAACGTTGATTCGTTTTTACCGGGGGAAATACACCTTTATAATACTTCAAACGCATATCTCCTGCGTATAGTAACGAAGTATCTTTTTATTTTTTCATAAACTTAAAGGTTTTCACACCATCTTGTCTGACCATTTTCACAGGCTATCCAGTATGGCACCACTATTGGCAGATACCGAGAAACAAATAACAACGATAAAATAAACAATTGATTCTTCATCTTAAGGTATATATTTTCAGTTTTCTTTACCACCAGCAGGCGTACAAGTCCGGTAAAATCCGCTACCGGAAACGGTATTCCTCGCTAAAGGGAAAGTTCCTCGCGAAGAAACTTCGGCGTATATCCTTTCTTGCTCTTCGCAACCTCTTCAGGCGTACCGAAACTGAGAAGTTTTCCTCCTCCCTTTCCACCATCCGGGCCCATATCAATGATATAGTCTGCCATCTTTATTACATCCAGATTATGCTCTATCACAATAACCGTATTTCCCTTATCTACAAGCTTATTCAGTACATTCATCAGCACACGGATATCTTCAAAATGCAGTCCGGTGGTAGGTTCATCAAGGATATAAAGTGTCTTACCGGTATCACGCTTTGAGAGTTCGGTAGCCAACTTCACACGCTGACTTTCACCACCGGAAAGAGTAGTTGACGACTGCCCTAACTTAATATATCCCAAACCAACGTCTTGTATCACTTTTATCTTATTCAGAATTTGTGGCACATTTTCAAAGAATTCAACTGCACGATTGATAGTCATATCCAACACATCGGCTATGGATTTTCCTTTAAAACGTACTTCCAAAGTTTCGCGGTTGTAACGTTTGCCATGACACACTTCGCAGGGTACATATACATCCGGCAGAAAGTTCATTTCAATTGTCTTATAACCATTCCCGGAACACGCTTCACAACGTCCGCCAGACACATTGAACGAGAAACGTCCCGGCTTATAACCACGTATCTTTGCTTCCGGTAATCCTACAAACAAATTGCGAATATCAGAAAAAACACCTGTATAGGTAGCCGGGTTGGAACGTGGTGTACGTCCCAACGGAGATTGATCTACATTGACCACTTTATCAATATTCTCTAATCCTTCAATCGAACCATATTCCAACGGATCCTGAAGAGAGCGATAAAACTTCTGCGAAAGAATAGGCTGCAATGTTTCGTTTATCAACGTAGATTTGCCACTACCCGATACACCGGTCACACAAATCAATTTACCCAATGGGAATTCCACATCCACATTCTTCAGATTATTTCCTTTTGCACCGCGAAGCCATAATGACTTACCATTACCGGGACGGCGTTTGGCAGGAACTTCTATCTTCTGCTGACCATTCAGGTACTGCGAGGTTAATGTAGACGTCTGTAACATCTCCTGTGGCTTACCGGCAAATACCACTTCACCACCCAGACGGCCCGCTTTAGGTCCCATATCAATCACATAATCAGAAGCCAACATCATATCTTTGTCATGCTCTACCACAATCACAGAATTACCCATATCGCGCAATTCCTTCAATGAGTTAATCAGACGCAGATTATCCCGCTGATGAAGTCCGATACTCGGCTCGTCCAGAATATAAAGCACATTCACTAACTGTGAACCAATCTGTGTTGCCAATCGAATACGCTGACTCTCACCACCCGATAAACTCACCGAACTACGATTGAGAGATAGATAATCCAACCCTACATCCAACAGGAATTTCAGGCGTGTACGAATTTCTTTCAATATCTCGGCTGCAATCTTCTTTTGTTTATCAGACAGAAACTCATCCACCTTCTGCAACCAGTCATAAAGCTCGCTGATATCCATATTGGAGAGTTCATTGATATTCTTATCATGAATGCGGAAATGCAATGCCTCTTTATTAAGTTTCGCTCCCTTGCATTCAGGACAGACGGTAGTACGGGCAAACTGTTCTGCCCACTTCTGAGCTGTAGCCGAAGCATCTTTCTCCTGCAACATCTGGATATACTTCACTACACCCTCATACGTTACGAAATAATCAGAAGAGGTGCCAATGAGTGAACTCTTTATCTTAATTCGTTCATCCGATCCATACAGCACTTCATCCATAGCATCCTCCGGCAAATCTTTAACCGGAGTTTTCAATGTGGCTTCATACTTTTCAAGCAATGCACCGATTTGCCAGAATATCATTGCATTCTTATATTTGCCCAACGGAGCAATAGCACCTTCATAGATAGACATGTTCCGGTCAGGAATCACCTTATCGATATCAATCTGATTCACTACTCCAAGTCCCTTACACTTTGGGCAGGCTCCTTGCGGAGAGTTAAAAGAGAAATTATGCGGAGCCGGTTCCCTGTAGGACAGTCCGGTTACGGGGCACATTAAACGCTTACTATAGTGACGGAGTTCTCCGGTAGTGACGTCCAATATCATTAGTAATCCGTCACCCTGACGCATTGCTGTGGCAACACTTTGTTTCAGACGTTTATCGTCCTTATCGCCCACTATCATTTTATCAATCACTACTTCAATATCATGATTCTTGTAGCGATCCAACTTCATACCATGCGTCACTTCACGTACCTCACCATCTACACGTACATAAAGATACCCCTTCTTACGTACTTGTTCGAACAGTTCTTTATAGTGTCCTTTACGGGCACGCACCAACGGTGCCAACATATAGATTTTCTTGCCTTTATAATCTCCTAAAATAAGGTCAAGTATCTGCTCTTCGGTATATTTCACCATTTTCTCTCCTGAGAGATAAGAGTAAGCTATTCCGGCACGGGCATAGAGCAAACGGAGATAATCATAGATCTCCGTTGTTGTACCCACTGTAGAGCGGGGATTCTTGTTTGTTGTTTTCTGTTCGATGGAAATCACCGGACTCAATCCGGTTATTTTATCTACATCAGGACGCTCCAGATTACCCAAAAAATTACGGGCATAAGCTGAAAAGGTTTCAATATAACGTCGTTGTCCCTCAGCAAATATCGTATCGAATGCCAAAGAAGATTTACCACTTCCGCTCAATCCGGTAATAACTGTCAGACTGTTACGGGGAATTTCAGCATCAATATCTTTCAAATTATGTACACGCGCACCGTATACATTTATATATTCTGTTTCCTGCATATCCTTTTTACCTCAGTATATTTATATCTCCTTTATGTTTATACACGACTCCATCTGCACCACGTGCTTCTACTACGATAAAATACACGCCTACAGGCACCTGATGCCCACGGGATGTTCCATCCCATCCCTTATCAATGTCCGTCAATCCCCACTGATATAACTTCTGTCCCCAGCGATTGAACACAACAGCATCGAAACTAACAAGTGATTTATACTTCACTTTAAAAATATCATTAATGCCGTCTCCATTAGGTGAAAAAGCATTAGGTATTTTCAATTCCGACTCAGGTACCTGAATGATAAACACATCTGATACCGAAGTTGGTCCGTCTTCTGTTTCCGTATCGCTCACCTGTAACCTGACATAGAATGTCCCCGAAGTAACAAAATCAAAAATGGTTTCTTCTTCATAACGTGGTGACCCGCTTATAGGATCATTAAATGCCTCATCAGATGCAAAATTCCATTCATAACGTAATGTTGGAGAAGGAGACTCAATATTGGCCACAAAACGAAATTTAAGTGGAGCCGACCCCACATATGGTTCTCCACCGGCCTCAAGCGTCTTAGGCTCTGTAGGATCAGTACCATTCTCCAGTAGCAATATAGCCACAGGATTTAACTTAATCTGTGCCCAACCCTCTGAAAAAGGAAAGGCAAGACAGAACAATATTATATAAGATAATCTGTGTAGTGACATAACATCTGCAAAATTAATGTTTCCACTTGAATTATGGTCTTAAAGAAACACAATATTATTTTCTTAACTCAATTATTAGGCAGATATATATCAGAATTTGTACCTTTGTTGCCTGATTTTAAGAACTAATAGTTTAAAAATTGATGAGACCCTTAATAAGCCGAATACTCTTTCTTCTGTTTTTTATAAGCATCTCTTGTATGAGCCTTCATGCTCAGGAGAATCAATCTTACTTCCTTCACACCATTGAAAAGGGACAAAGTTTATATTCCATATCCAGTATGTATGGAGTCAGTCAATCAGATATCATACAGTTAAACCCGGGATGTGAAGAGAAAATCTATGCAGGACAAACAATCCGGATTCCTCAGAAACAAAAAGCATCAAAACAAGATGAAAAGTTCCACACCATTGAAGCTGGAGAAACCTTATATAAACTAACTACAATATATAATGTATCGGCTAAAGCAATCTGTGAAGCCAACCCCGGACTTAGTGCCGAAAATTTCCGTATCGGGCAAGTGATCCGCATTCCTTCTGCCGAAGAAGTTGCCCAAGCCACTGCCACTCCTTTGACTCAGGACGTTGCAACAACTTCTCCATCGACTACCACCGTTCAGGGTCCTGTTCAATCCAGATGCAAAGATATGCATAAGGTAAAACGACGTGAAACCATTTTCAGCGTCAGCCGCGAATACGGAATCAGCGAACAGGCACTGATTGATGCTAATCCGGAACTAAAACAAGGGATGAAAAAAGGACAGTTCCTTTGCATCCCCTACCCTTCGGCAAAACCTGTGGCACCTCAGGAAAATAAAGACATAACTCCTCCTACTGATAAGGAACTATTCCTGGCCAGCAAAGAAGCACCGGAAAAGATAAGCACCATAAAAGCAGCCATATTATTGCCTTTCCTTCAAGATAAGCGCATGGTTGAATATTACGAAGGATTTCTTCTTGCTGTAGACAGCCTGAAACGTACAGGCACTTCTATTGATCTTTATGCTTATAATTGTGGAGACGACAATGCTTCTCTAAATAGCATTCTTGCTAAAGACGAAATGAAAAAGATGAATATTATCTTTGGTCCGTCACAGTCAAAGCACACAAAAGCACTGGCAACTTTTGCTAAGAAACATGATATTCGTATGGTTATTCCTTTCTCTTCAAAAGAAGAAGAGGTATTTAGCAATCCGTTTATTTATCAGATTAATACTCCACAATCCTATCTGTATTCAGAGGTATATGAACACTTTATACGTCAGTTCTCCAATGCCAATATAATCATATTGGAAGCTACGACGGTAGATAAAGATAAAACAGAATTTATCAAAGGACTGAAACAGGAACTGACAAACAAAAGAATTCCGGTAAAGACACTCCCCGAATCAGCCACAGCACAAGCGATGAAGGAAGCTCTACGCAGTGATAAAGAAAATATTTTTATCCCTACGTCTGGTAGTGACGTGACACTCATTAAAATCATTCCGCAGCTAACTGTACTGGTAAGAGAAAATCCAGACGCTAACGTACACCTTTTTGGTTACCCGGAATGGCAGACTTATACAAAAGATCACCTGGACAGTTTCTTTGAGCTGGATACATATTTTTACTCTTCGTTTTATACAAACAACATGCTTCCGGCAGCTATCAACTTCATTAACTCTTATCACAAATGGTATAGCAAAGATATGGCCATCAATTATCCTCAATACGGAATGTTAGGATTTGATACGGGATTCTTCTTCCTGAAAGGATTATCCAGATATGGCTCCGAACTGGAAAAGAATCTACCTAAAATGGATCTGACCCCTATACAAACCGGATTTAAATTTCAACGGGTGAACAACTGGGGAGGTTTCATCAACAAAAAGGTATTCTTTGTTCATTTTACAAAGAACTTTGAATTAGTAAAGCTTGATTTTGAATAAGATGACACATATAAAAACAACAATCATAACAGTAGTGTTACTAATAGGCATTGCTTTTCCGGCAATGGCACAGATTGGCGAAATGCGTCACAATTTTGCCATCGGAATAAATGGTGGTGTCAATCTCAACAAAGTAACTTTTCAACGAAAGATCAAGCAAAGCATGCCCATGGGAATCACAGGCGGACTGACTGCCCGTTATATCTCTGAGAAATATTTTGCTATGATTTGCGGTGCACAGGTTGAGCTAAACTTTTCACAACGAGGTTGGGAAGAGGCTTTTGAATTAGCTGACGGCACAAAAGACCTTAGCCGAAGTTATAGCAGGAATATGAATTACATAGATATTCCTTTTTTAGCCCATCTGGCATTTGGCAAAGATTATGGTGTACAGTTCTTTATCAATCTGGGACCACAGGTAGGTTTTTTAATAGGTGAGTCAGAGAAGGCAAGCGGATGGACGGCCGAACAAATTGCCAGTGCAAAAGAATATGGAAAGAAGATAGAAAACAAGTTTGACTATGGAATAACCGGAGGAGGTGGACTTGAAGTAAGAAGTAAAAAAGCCGGTAGTTTTCTGTTAGAAGGAAGATATTACTTTGCGTTATCCGATTTCTACCATACCAGCAAAAAAGACGATTTTGACCGTGCAGCCCACAATACCATATCAATAAAGTTGACTTATCTGTTTGACTTGAAGAAATAATTCAAAAGATACAGCCCCTTAAGATTATCAGAGATTTTAATAATATTAGCCTACTTATAAAAAGATGCCACACCGTCCTACAGAACGATGTGGCATCTTTTTTTTAAAGTATACAATATTGTATGATCTATCTCAACCTATCAGCAGCGTGCACCATTGCTTCATCACGACCGATTGCACGTATGGCTAAATAATTGAGAATAATAGCAATCAATGGAAAACACAACGCCCAATGAAACTGAAAGGAAGTTTCATCACTACGAAGCACAAAGAAGAAAGCAAGGAAAGCCATATAATACCCCACCAATAATAAACTATTGAATATAGTCATACGAATCTGCAATATACGGTTCTTAAAAAGAAAGATAGTAGCAAATGCAACAATTGCAGCCAGCATCAATATACAAAAAAGCCCCCATGTAGACTGAAATGTATCACCCATTGTAAGTCCGAGTGGTTTAAAAACACTTACCGCTCCATTTAAATTAATCAAAGAGCCTACAGGCAAACACATACTCGCTATTAACAAGCCCGTAACAAGCAACAAATAAATACTCTGAATACGTTGAATCATATTGTCTTAGTAGTTTTAAAAGTTTATAACGATAAAAAAATAACCGACAGTAAAAAAATAGCCAAGTAATAATAAGAACACTCTTCCTACTTACTACTTGACTATCTAATTCTTACTACGTTATTCTATTCTTAACTTCTTGCGTTCTTTTACTGCAATTTTTCTTTTTCCTTGGCCGGATTTCTATAATAAATCTTACCTTCGATATACTCTTGTGTAGCAATCAATGCAGGCTTTGGCAATTTCTCATAATAGCGAGAAATTTCAATCTGTTCACGATTCTCAAATACTTCTTCCAGGTTGTCATTATAAGAAGCGAACTCTGCAAGCTTCTTGGAAAGATCACTCTTGATTTCCACACTAATCTGATTGGCACGTTTACCAATGATAGCCACTGTTTCGTAAACATTACCTGTATCAGCACACAATTCCATCATGTCACGCGTAACGGTGTTAGTAGGAGCATTCGTTTTTTTGTAATCCATAAATCTATTTATAATTTAATCTTTAATTACTTTGGTTGATGCATTAAATATCTTTTCGGCTTCCTTCAGATACTTACTTTCCGGAAACTCATTCTTAAAAGCATAATATTCATCGACAGTTTCACGATAACGATCTATCTTTTTCTCTTCTATACTATTAATAGCCATTTCATATTTAGCACGAAGAATCAGGATAGAGAGATCCTCACGATAATCAGTATAAGGATAATCTTTTAGCGCATTCTGAGCAGTGATTACACATGACTCATAATTATTACCCATATAATTACCCAAATTGTAATACAATTTGGCAGACATAAATTCTTTCAGAACAAGCTTATCCTGAAGAGCAAAAATCATATCCTGAGCTTCCTGTTTTTTAGAACTTGCAGGATAATATTCAAGGAATGTCTGCAGTTGCTGAATAGCTGTATAAGTACCAGACTGATCCAGACGCGCCTCCGGGGTATCCAGATAAAGCGCTTTGCCTGCATGATAACTTGCCAATTCAGCAAATGTGCCACGCGGATAAGTATTGGTATAGGTTATAAATGTCTGGGCAGCAGTTGAATAATCTTTCTGATTATAATAACTCATACCTAACATATAAAGA
The DNA here is from genome assembly GCF_019734355.1 of Bacteroides sp. K03. Taxonomy (NCBI): domain Bacteria; kingdom Pseudomonadati; phylum Bacteroidota; class Bacteroidia; order Bacteroidales; family Bacteroidaceae; genus Bacteroides; species Bacteroides sp. K03. Next base: position 55,320 of record NZ_JAASHC010000011.1, on the reverse strand, counting down.
GATTCTTCTGCTTTATCGGTACCTTTCAGAATGGTTATCAGCTCATTCAATAATGTAGCAGAACGCCCATATTGACCTTTAGCGAAGTAGTTTTTTGCCGCCTCATACTTATATTCGTAATCGGTACTTTTTAGCAACTTATTGTACTCTCCACACGAGGAAAGTGTAGCGGCTGCAAGCAGAGTTATAATAATATTCTTCTTCATCCTATTTTAAATAATGCGCAAAGTTACAGAATCATGCGGAATAAACCAATTAATCAATGTTTTTTAATATAAAATAGGAGTTGAAATATAGAATATAGAAGTTAGTAGCTGGCAGTTGGAATCTATGCAGATTAACTATATGCCGCAAAGATTCTAACTACCAGCTACCAATTTCCAGCTTCTAAAGCCTATACAGATCACTTGCTGCCAGCAAATCTACTTTTTTCTCTGTGAGTACACGAATACAATTCTCCATATCATTAGGACGAATCACAACATTTGCCGTATTGTTATTAGCAAACGAATACATGTATTCAATAAATACCCCTTCATCAGATAAAAATCGCAATACTTTGGCAAGTGCACCTGGCACATTAGGGCAACTAATGCCTACTACCTCTGTTATATTCACGGCAAAATGATTCTCTTTCAAAGCCTTATAAGCTCTGTCAGGGTCAGATACTATACCACGCAAAATACCAAAATCAGCATTTTCGGCTATACACAAGGCAGAAAGATTTATATTTTCTTTTGCCAACACTTCAGTCACTTCCGTCAAACGACCAGACTTATTTTCCAAAAAGATAGAAAGTTGTTTTGCTACCATAATATTTGAAATTTAAAAAGTTACAACTCACAATTTTCTATTATCAATCACTCTCTTCGCTTTGCCTACACTACGTTCAATGCTACGCGGTTCCACCAGCTTCACATCTACCCCCAGTCCCAATACGCTTTGCAGACGAGAAGTAAGTTTCTTCTTCAATGCCAGCATTTTATTGATCTCGTCAGAATAAGCGTCTTCACGAACTTCCACCTTCAGCTCCATCGTATCCGTATTATTCTTACGATCAATAATCAACAGATAATGTGGTTCGAATTCCGGCATCTCAAGGATGACAGACTCAATCTGAGTTGGGAATACATTAACTCCACGAATAATAAGCATGTCATCACTACGTCCCAGAATACGATCCATGCGCACTAATGTACGTCCACAAGTACATTTATCATAATGTAAAGCAGTAAGATCTTTTGTACGATAACGCAATAAAGGCATTCCTTCTTTAGTAAGATGAGTGAAAACAAGTTCACCGGTTTGTCCAGGTTCAACAGGTTGCAGCGTATGAGGATCAATTATTTCAGGAAAATAATGATCTTCATTCAAATGTGTACCATGCTGGCATTCACACTCATAACCCACCCCCGGGCCGGCAATCTCACTCAATCCATATATATCATAAGCTTTAATTCCCAGTTTTTCTTCTATTTCACGACGCATATTCTCCGTCCACGGCTCAGCTCCGAAAGCACCGGCTTTCAACTTAAACTCTTCACGGGGAAACCCGGAATCTTTAATCGCATCAGCCAGATAAAGCGCATAAGAAGGCGTGCAACACAACAAAGTAGAGCCAAAGTCATGCATCAGAGTTATTTGTTTCTCTGTATTACCACTTGACATGGGAATAACCGATGCTCCGATATTCTCGGCTCCGGCATGAGCCCCCAGACCACCAGTAAACAAACCATATCCATAAGACACCTGGAAGATATCCGAGCTGTCAGCTCCATAAGCAGTAAAGGCACGTGATAAACATTCCGTCCACGAAGATAAATCTTTGCGGGTATATCCTACAACAGTAGGCTTACCCGTTGTTCCTGAAGAGGCATGAATACGCACAATCTGACTCATCGGAACCGCACATAGTCCGAACGGATAATTATCTCTCAAATCGTACTTGGTGGTAAACGGTAATTTTACAATGTCATCAATGCTGTTAATATCATCCGGAGTAATTCCTAACTCCTGCATCTTTTTGCGATAAAAGGGGGTGTTGTGATAAACGTGCTCCACAATCTTTTTGAGCCGTATACTTTGGATTTTGCGAAGACTCTCACGGTCCATGCATTCGATACTTTCGTTCCAAATCATGTTTCTCGTTGTATTTATATTTGTATTAATCTGTTTTTCCTTTATACAACTCGCTGAGGGAATTAAATAAATAATGAGTAAATTTCGGCTAAATCAAACAAGAAATAATAAAGTGTACACTTTTACCTCACAACAATGTACACTCTTGCCATACAAAAGTGTACAATATTGACCCACCAAAGTGTACACTTTTATAAGCGCTGATTACCAGTGCTTTACAGTCATCCATTTAGAAGGATAAAAAAACGATTCATGAGATAATTCAGAGCTTCATTTCTTTGCTGATTTACCTCTCCGCCAACCTTCTTTTAAACCACTTCACATCAACTCCAGCGATGTTTTATAATAAACTGTTGCAAAGTAAAGGATTTATTTGGAAAAACAATTTGTTTATCTCAACTATTTTCCCGAATATTGCTCCCCCTTTTAAAACAAAAACATGAATTTTGAATTAACATCCGCCTATAAGCCTACAGGCGACCAGCCTGAGGCTATTGCCCAATTAACCGAAGGTATAAAACAAGGATTACCTGCCCAGACCCTATTGGGTGTTACGGGCTCAGGAAAGACGTTTACTATAGCCAACGTCATAGCTAATATCAACAAACCTACATTGATATTGAGCCACAACAAAACGCTGGCTGCCCAGCTATACAGTGAATTTAAAGGATTTTTCCCCAACAACGCTGTGGAATACTATGTTTCATACTACGATTATTATCAGCCGGAAGCCTATCTTCCCAGCTCTGATACGTATATCGAAAAAGATCTTGCCATCAATGATGAAATAGATAAGCTACGGCTTGCCGCCACTTCTTCCCTACTCTCAGGACGTAAAGATGTAGTGGTAGTTTCTTCTGTTTCATGCATCTATGGTATGGGAAATCCATCCGACTTCTATGACAATGTCATAGAAGTGGAACGGGGGCGTATGCTGGATCGTAATGTATTTCTGCGCCGTCTCGTAGACAGCCTTTATGTACGCAATGACCTGGATCTGAATCGTGGTAACTTCCGTGTAAAAGGTGATACAGTAGACATTTATCTGGCCTATTCCGATACCATCCTGCGAGTGACTTTTTGGGGAGATGAAATTGATGGAATTGAAGAAGTAGATCCGATCTCAGGCATAACAATTGCTCCTTTTGAATCATACAAAATATACCCGGCTAATTTATTTATGACAACCAAAGAGGCAACTCTACGTGCTATCCACGAAATAGAAGATGACCTTACCAAGCAAGTAGCCTTTTTCGAATCTATCGGAAAAGAATATGAAGCCAAGCGTCTTTATGAACGGGTGACGTATGATATGGAAATGATTCGCGAGCTGGGGCACTGTTCCGGTATTGAGAACTATTCACGTTATTTTGATGGTCGCAGTGCCGGTACCCGCCCCTATTGCCTGCTCGACTTTTTCCCGGATGACTTTCTAATTGTTATAGACGAAAGCCATGTTAGCGTCCCACAGATACGTGCTATGTATGGTGGTGACCGCGCCCGAAAAATCAATCTGGTAGAATATGGTTTTCGCCTACCTGCAGCCATGGACAACCGTCCTCTTAAATTTGAAGAGTTTCAGGAAATGGCCAAACAGGTTATTTATGTCAGTGCGACTCCGGCCGATTATGAACTGGTACAGTCTGAAGGTATCATTGTGGAACAAGTAATCCGACCTACCGGTCTGCTTGACCCTGTGATTGAGGTACGTCCCAGCCTCAACCAGATTGATGATCTTATGGAAGAAATTCAAATACGTATCGAAAAAGAGGAACGTACTCTCGTGACGACTTTAACTAAGCGCATGGCTGAGGAATTAACAGAATATTTGCTTAATAACAATGTGCGATGCAACTATATCCACAGCGATGTAGATACACTTGAGCGTGTAAAAATTATGGACGACCTTCGTCAAGGTGTGTACGATGTATTGATCGGTGTAAACCTTTTACGTGAAGGACTTGATTTACCAGAAGTATCTTTGGTTGCCATTCTTGATGCAGACAAAGAGGGATTCCTGCGCTCCCATCGTTCCCTGACACAAACTGCCGGACGTGCTGCCCGAAATGTAAACGGAAAAGTAATCATGTATGCAGACAAGATGACAGAAAGTATGCAGCTGACAATTGACGAAACCAACCGACGCCGGGAAAAACAGCTTGCTTATAATGAAGCAAATGGCATCACCCCACAACAAATAAAGAAAGCACGTAATCTCGCTGTATTCGGTGGAAACAATACCGAGGAAATGCTAAAAGAAAAACATGTTTATATAGAACCATCAAGCCCGAATGTAGCTGCTGATCCGATCATTCAATATATGACTAAAGCTCAGATGCAAAAGAGCATAGACCGTACACGCAAGTTAATGCAGGAAGCTGCCAAAAAACTGGAATTCATCGAAGCAGCTCAATATCGTGACGAATTACTGAAACTGGAAGATCTTATGAAAGAAAAGTGGGAAGAATAAACAGAAACTCTTAATAAAAATTGAATTCAATAAGCAAAATATTAATCAATGTTATAAAACATGTTTTTTCTCCCACAAAATTTGCTAATATTCGGAAAACCCGTACATTTGCAATGTGTTTTTCATAGTATTAGATTTAAGGTTAACAAAGGTTGGAGCAAGGCGTTGCTCCTTTTTTTATGTCCATACCACATATTCATTCTTTTATTTTGCCTTATTGGCTACTTTTTTTAAGTACTCATCAAGTAGTTTTTTTCGCAATAGTTCATCTAACTGGATAGAGACAGATAATTTTCCATCATTTATACCCAGAAACTGAATGATATAAGGTTCTACTGGTTCTCCTTTGGCAACACTCCTGCTGGTAGTCGATAAAACTTCTTTTCCGGTTTCTCTTTCTTTTGAGTTTTCTGTCAGTGAAGATATCTGTGCATTAACACCCAATTCTGTGAAAGGTATAGAAGTATTTAAGCATTCCGCCCAAGCTCTCCCCAAAGAATGATATTTCTTACTATCAGCAACAAATCCTTTTCCCTGTTCTGCACCACAGTCTGGATAGGAATACCGGGACAAAGAAGTTTCCATTCCATTATAAAGAGAGCTAAACGTTTCTTTTCCTTTTATTATATTTTTGGAGATCGAAGTACTCTTCAACTTAGAGAATCCGGTAGCTTCAATAGTCGTACTACTCGTAAAATCTTCGGCACTACCTGTTATCACCGATTTCAAATGACGCGAAATAGTTAAATTCAATTTTCCCTTTGTACCACTCTTCATCTGAATTGCTACAAACATTTCACCGGTTTTATATTTATACTCCCTCATTATATCATAATTCAAAGAAGATAAAACCATTTTCTGAACAATATCGAATGTCTCTTCTTTGTCAGAGATACTACTATCAATAATCGAGTTTATCTCTTTTCCCTGTGATATTGCCCATAAATAAATGGCACGAACTATCGCCTGTTCACGTGCCTCAGTCTCTTCAAGTCCGGGATCGGAAATGCCAATATGCACCATTCTCTGATTTGAAAAGATCCATTCAGGGATACCACTTTCAACAGGTGCAACAGGAACCGTACCAACATTCAGTGTCGTTGTCGGTTTTGAAGTTACCGGGACCTCTTTTCCATTCTCTATATGTACCGGCACTACTACAGAGTCCTTTTTAAAAGAATCTGTTTGCAACACTTCAGAAATTTCATCCGGTATCAGATCCTGATTTTTTACCCCCCACCAAAGTCCTCCGACTATTAATAATCCAACTATAGCACAACAAGCTATAATTATCCCCATCTTCATTCTGTGAGGTTGTCCTTCCTTCTTCCGAGGTGTATCCAGTGGAACTACTACCCGATTCTGGCTCTTTAAAAAGGTAGTGAGCGTCTGTATTAAACTACCAAAGCTCTTATTCGGGTTTGGATAAGCATCAATCCAATGTTTACGGGCCAGGTAGTAATCTAACGAATCATTCAACTCTGATTTATCAATCCGAAATGGGATTATTATTTTTCCTTGGTTGAAAGCCTTATCAATTTCATTACCCACATGTGGCGAGTTATTTGAATGGATAGAAAAAATAAGTACCACCAACCGGGCTTCCCGAATGGCATTAACAATTTCAGCAGCATAGGGCTGACCGGGAGTAACATCTCTCGGAGCAATCCAACAACGTATTCCCGCCTGTTCTAAAGCATGACAAAGAGCGGTTGCTACACTTTTATCTTTACTTGAATAGCTAATAAAAACATCGTGTTTCATAATATTACAAACCTGGATCTATTGAGAATTTTACAACTTCAGGAGACAAATATAAGTATTCTCATCCATTCAGAAGAATTTAATCATTAGACTTTTCACTTCCTATTATTAAAGCGCTCTATTATTTCTCAAGACATTGAAACAATCGGAAATTTCTTAATAAAACTTCAATCCAATCCTGCAACTATTAATCAATGTTATAAAACATAGTTTTACTCTTGACAAATTTGCTATATTCCGGAAAGTCCGTATATTTGCATTGTGTTTTTCATAGTATTAGATTTAAGGTTAACAAAGGTTGGAGCAAGGCGTTGCTCCTTTTTTTATGCCTATACGTTTGCTTTCTCTAAAAATAGTAATACATTTGCAATACAGACATTTCCTCCAAACATCCAAGTATTATCATATAAATAAATTCAAAGCTTTACCAAGAGTTATAATAAGACAAAATGTATTCTAACATAATTTTATTGATAAAATACATAGATTGTTTCATTCAAATAAAACTATAAATCAATATATAGAATTGGTAAGTTGAAGATATCAAGAACAAAAAGCTATTAAAATAATGGCAGTTATATACGACTTTACCCTATCCCTTTCGTAATAACCTTTAGTTATAAATAATGCGCCAACTTCGGATAAGTAAGCTGGCGCATATGTTTTTTAATCGACTGCTAAGATAGCAATTATTTTTCAAATTACAAAAAAATTACTTCCATAATTGATATTTCATATATTTTTTTATTTGTATCATTATTTGCTTCATAAGGTGTATAAATAATTATTTTAGTTCCTTTTCTAATATCTTCTATATCAGCAAATAATGTATATGATATTTTTACTTCTTGTTCTTCTGCTTTTAATTCATTCCCATTTGTATCCAAAAAACGTATCTTTATTTTTGCTTCTTTAGTATAATCTATTTTAGCACCTTCCCCCTTCTTTATTATTTTCCCAATGACACCTCTTTTTAACTTAATTATATCTGTTTCCTTAGATAATTTATCAAAGAAATCATCATGGATTTCTTTCTCTTTCGCATATTTTTGCTCCATTATTCTTTTTTCTTTTTCTTCTTTTTCATTGCCATTTTCAACTTTTGAATAATTCATTATAGGGCTTTCCTTTTCTAAATTTATTGTTGATATTACTTCTTCAAAATTAGAGGATAATATGAATTGCCAAGAACATAGACGAATATCACCTGAATTAGTTTTTGCTCTGAATTTATGAATCAATCCCATTCCTATAAAGTGTGATTGATAATTTCTTTTTAAACTATCTATTACGTTAGGATATGTTATATTTGTGAACCAATTAATTGCAAGGGAAAGATTAAGTTCATCTTTTGTTGGAGAAATATCATATATCTTATTTCTATCAAATATTTTATTCAAAGAATCCTTTATCTCTAAACTTCTCTTATATGTTTTAGTACCATTAATATAAACTTCATCCATTGTATAGTCTGAAAAGAGGCTATCTATATTCCCATATTCGACTGGTTCATAAGATCCAAAATCATTTAAGGTTTTAAACATATAATCTTTGATAGTTTTTTTAGCTTTTTCTTCTGGACTAAGAGTACATGATATAATAGAAACTGCTAATAATAAAAGAAATGTTAATTTTCTACTTTTCATAACTTTGTGTGTTTATTGGTTAATACTAAAACTCTTTCTAATAGCAGTAACCATACGCAAAGACATAAAAAAAAGCGTAGAACCACTGCCTAACGCCATCGGAGACTACCACATCTCACCTACTAATAGACAGTGTGCTCTACGCCAAATACTGGCGTATAAACGCAATCCACCCATTAGTAGGTTTAAAAATAGCCTTATTTGCTGTCAATGTGGTAGTTCGATGGCGCTTAGGCTATAATATGTAAAAAGCGTATCATCTATTCAATGATACGCTGCAAATATAAGAATAACTTCATAAATTACAAATACTTAATTCTTCTTCTTTTTCTGTTTCGGCTTTCTTGTAGCCAAAGAAATCATTTTTTCTGGAAAATCTTTATATTCTGGATAAGGAAAGCTTTTAAGCATTTCCTCTAAATTTGCAAGTGCTTCTTGAAATTCCTCCTTAGAGATTTTACCTTCTTTCATCTCTGAATATGCTTTTGCTATACTATGAATCTTTTTCTTTCCCATAATTAAGCGATATTTCGCAAAAGTAAATTAAATCTTTGAGAATCCGTGAAATTTCGAGTATTAAATCGAAAAACAAATTCATCAACATACTTTTGCAAATGTTTTTTGCTTACTCTAATGTATGTTCCTTTTATAGTTCGTTTGAAAGTAGTCCACGCATTTTCAATGCTGTTAGTACTTACTTGGATTATCTCACCATCATCTGTAACATAAGTCATTCCATAGAATTTTTTGCTATGGTCAACAGACCTCTGCTTATACTTTTTACGCAATCCAGTGTATTCCCACCCATCAGTATAAACTACGCTTCCTTTCTCTACGTTTTTCTTTATAATTGGAACTAATGTCTTAGCCTGTGTATTAGGTACTACTACTGCCATTATGTTTCCGCCTCTTTGCCTAATACCAAATACAGGGACTTTATCCTTATAACTACGCCCTTGACTTTTTTCTACTTTCTTATCCTTATGACGATTTATATTTTTACCTCCTACAAATGTTTCATCTACCTCAACTTCATCAGACAACTTAGAATTTTTAGCATTCGATTTAGCTGCAAATTCTCTAATCTTCATAAGCATGTGCCATGCCGATTTTTGAGTAATCTCTAAAACCCGTGCTAACTGGCATGAAGAAATACCTCCTTTATCAGCTTGAAACATAAACATAGCAAGTAACCATTTTGTGATAGGTAATTTTGTATTTGCAAGAGGTGTACCAGTCTTTACATCGAAGTAACGACTGGTATTCTTACATTTATACTTACCATTGCTACATTTATAGACCTTAGAAGTAGGATCATATGGCGATACGACCTTTCCGTCCCATCTCATCTTCTCAAAGTATTTAATAGCATTTTCTTCACTTGAAAGAGCTTTTGAGAATACTGTGTATAAACTTTCGCCTTTCATAATGTTCACATTTAAGTTTGCTTAAATATACTAATATTTAGGTATATATACAAATTAATTGCGATATATTTTCTAACAAAAAAGAAAAGAACTATCTTTGCTTAAACTTTAATTTTATGATTATGGGAAATAACGAAAAAACATCGAAAAGGGTTGCTAAAATAGCATCAGAGCTTCTTAGGAATCCAAAGACCCCTCCAAAAATTAAATCTGTTGCCGCTTCTGCCCTGACGCAAACGCCGGACAAAAAGAAAAAGAAGTAATTTCTACAATGCAGGTTTTAGGTATTACCATAATACCATTAGCCTGCATTGGAGTATTATTAGTTTCCTCAGCAAAATTGTGTGCTAATGAAATTACTTTATTATCTTCATAAATTATCTTACCTACACTATTTATTATAAGAGAATTAGCTGTGTAATCTGATATATCCCTCCATCCAGATTCTACCCCATAACTATCTTCCCATTTCACTAATACAATATTACCAATTTTTATTTTTTTCATATATTTATACTAAAATTGCCCTCAATGCGAGCCATTACTTTTTGTTATAAGGTGTCAAGTCGTATATAAGTGCCAAAATAATTATGGAACAACAACCTCAGCTCAACGATCACAATAAACAGGAGTATCCTCCTATGCATTCATGTAGAACACATTCTGAACGCAACCATGGTGAAAACTTTTGGCTGTCCACGTTCGCGAACGGCTCACATAGAAAAGAAAAAAAGTAAATGTGACTACGAACTTTCTTCCTGCCCTACTGACGGACAAATACAGGCTGTAGAAGATAAAGTAAATGAAGTTATCAATCAACATCTCCCTGTAACGATTGAATTCATGCCCAAAGAAAAAGCTAAAGATATCGTAGATCTTAGTAAACTGCCGGAAGATGCAAGTGAAACTCTACGCATTGTCCGTATAGGAGATTATGATGCTTGTGCCTGTATCGGACTACATGTAGAAAATACCTCTGAAATAGATACATTCAAAATCATCAGTCACGATTATGATGAAGAAAAAAAAGTATTGAGGATACGGTTTAAGCTAATAAAACAATAGGAGAAAAAACAAAAATCTATCTATCTTATATAAAATAAACAAAAATAAGTAACATTATGGCATAAATAGCGAAACTTTGGCGCTTCAATTCTGACAAATAGTCAAATACAAGAACAAAAATGCCTTGGCATATGTTTTGCTTAATTATTAATGAACAACGGTTCCGGAAACGGAACGGAAGTTCATTAATTAACCGAATGTTTAACTAAAAGATAGGAGACTAAAATTATGATGCCTGTTAGAAGAACTCAGAACTGGTTACCAAGTATTTTTAACGATTTCTTTGATAATGAATGGATGGTAAAAGCAAATGCTACTGCACCCGCTATTAATGTAATCGAATCAGAAAAAGAATACAAAGTAGAAGTGGCTGCTCCGGGGATGACGAAAGAAGATTTCAACATCCGTATCGATGAAGATAATAATCTTGTTATTTCTATGGAGAAAAAAACAGAGAACAAGGAAGAAAAGAAAGACGGTCGCTATCTGCGTCGTGAGTTCTCATACTCTAAGTTCCAGCAAACAATGATTTTGCCTGATAATGTAGACAAAGAAAAGATTTCAGCTCAGGTTGAAAATGGTGTCCTTGCCATTGAACTTCCAAAGCTTAGCGAAGAAGAGATTAAAAAGCCTGAAAGAACCATCGAAATAAAATAATCATTAGACAAACGTTACAACAGATTAAATAAAAAACAGTTTCCCACTAAAAAGGGGAACTGTTTTTTTATAATCAAATGTCTCTATGAAAACAAGTAAAACCTACATCCTCTTTCGATAACTTCGTACAGCCCACACATTAAAGAACAAAACAAATACCAATAATGCTCCCAATTGTGGTAACATATCTGTAAAACCACTCCCCTTCAGATAAACCATACGCATTACCTGCATCAAATACTTCAGCGGATTGAGAATAGTAATCACTTGCGCCCACTCCGGCATACTGCTAATAGGAGTAAACAACCCACTCATAAGAATAAGGATAAGCATACAAAACCACATAACGAACATAGCTTGTTGCATGGTAGCAGAATGGTTGGAAATAACCAGTCCCAACCCGGACATGGAAAGGACGAAAAGAATAGCAAAGAAGTAAATAACAAGAAAATGCCCGACAGGCAAAATGCCATAAAGTAACCAGGCAAGGATGAAACAAATGGTAAGTACCACAAAACCAATGAGCCAATATGGAAAGAGCTTAGCCAGAATAAAAGTAAATTTACTCACCGGCGTAACATTTATTTGCTCAATAGTACCAACTTCCTTCTCACTAACGATGTTGAGAGCAGGCAAAAAGCCACAAATAAGGGTAAGCAACATCACCATAAGGGCCGGAATCATGAACAATTTATAATTAAGGTTAGGATTGAATAAGTTGAGAGTTGTATAGTTAGTTGAAAGTTGAGAGTTGAAAGTTGAAAGTTGGGAATTCGTCATGACACTTACATCCCCCGACGTATCTCCCCATGCGGGAAGCACCACTACCTCAGAAGCATAATTTTGAATGATATTAGAGAGATAAGAACCACCAAGACCACCTTTGGTACCATTCACCGCATTAGCAGCAATGAGAACGTGAGGACTACGCCCCACTGTGCAATCCTTTTCAAAATCACGTGGAATTTCAAGAATAATATCGGCATCACCAGCTTCTACATTCTTCAGCGCCTCATCATACGAGTCAGGAAGTGCTGTCAGACGAAAATAAGTAGAAGCGGAAATCTTATCAACCAACCGGCGAGAAGTAACCGAATGATCATTGTCTACAATATTGAGAGAAACATTCCGTATCTCCAGATTCATAGCCCAAGGCATAAGAATCATAATCATACAAGGAAAAACAAGTATGAGACGCGGAAGGAAGGAGTTGCGAAACAACTGCTTGAATTCTTTTTCAATGAGAAACTTTATCATATTCAATAATGTGCCAATATGCCAATGTATCAATTGGCTGGCGCGTTTTAGTAGGTTAATTATATTAGTTAATTCTCACTTGTTGATATATCATTCCAATCTGTTCTTGAACTTTTTAAAACTAACCGTTATCAGTACTGCTGCCATCAATGCCAGGATACCCACTTCTTTCAACACCAATGTAATATCCACTCCTTCAATCATCAGTTTACGAACAGCCTGAATATACCAACGGGCAGGTAATATATCAGAAATAATCTGCAATACCAACGGCATGCTCTCTATAGGAAAAATCATACCGGAAAGAATCATTGTCGGCATCATCAGTATCAACCCCGAAGCAAGCATAGCCGCCACCTGTGTTCGTGTTACAGAAGAGATAAGTAGCCCTAATGCCAACGACACGAATATAAATAACAAAGACACCGTTATCAGCCAAAACAGGCTGCCTGCTACCGGTACATGCAGTACATAGACTGACAATAACAGAATAGTGACCAGGTTGATGAACGACAGCACAAAATAAGGTACCGCCTTTGACAAGATAACAAAAAGTGGTTTTACCGGAGAGACCAACAAAATCTCCATCGTACCGGTTTCCTTCTCGCGAACAATCGAAATGGAAGTCATCATCGCACAAATCAGCATAAGTATAAGTCCCATCACACCAGGCACAAAATTATAAGTACTCTTCATCTGCGGATTATAGAGCAATTTCACATCCGGCACAATAGTGGCAACCGACACGCCCGGAGGCATCAATTCCTGCTGTACGGAAGCAATGATACCGGCAGCATAGTTCGTTCGGGTAGTTGCCATATTGGGATCAGTGGCATCGGCCACAAGCTGTATTTGTGAGTCACCGGTATAAATGCCATCAGCAAAACGGGTACTGAATACAATGGCCAGATCGGCATCTCCTTCACGAAAAATCGTTTCCAACTCTTCCGGAGAGTGTATCATGCGCTCCATCCTAAAGTATTCGCTGGCACCGATACGATCTACAATACGACGAGTCATCACATCATTACTGGGATCAAGCACCACCACCCGCACATTTTTCACCTCTGTAGAGATAGCAAAACCAAAGAGGATAATCTGAACGACAGGCATACCCAAAAGGATTAGCATCGTTCTCCGGTCACGGAAAATATGATAAAATTCTTTTCTTACAAAGGCAAAAAACTGTTTCATAATTTAATCTGCTTTACGAACGGCCTTACGAGCCAATTGTTGAAATACGTCATCCATTGTTTGAGTATGGAATTTCTCTTTGAGCCCACGGGGAGTATCAAGAGCTTCAATACGTCCATCCACCATAATAGAAACACGGTCACAATACTCAGCCTCATCCATATAATGAGTGGTCACAAAGACAGTTATACCACGATCGGCAGCCTGATAGATAAGTTCCCAGAATTGACGGCGGGTAGCAGGATCTACTCCCCCGGTCGGTTCATCCAGAAAAACAATCCTCGGTTCATGGAAAATAGAGACTGAAAAGGCCAGCTTCTGTTTCCATCCCAGGGGAAGGCTTTTCACAAGCGTCTCACGTTCGGCAGTAAAACCAAGACGTTCCAATAATTCATCCGTTTTATTAGCTATCTCCCTCTCTTTCATACCATATATACCGGCAAAAAGACGAATGTTTTCCCAGACTTTAAGATCCTCGTACAAAGAAAACTTCTGACTCATATAGCCTATATTTTTCTTAATTTCTTCAGACTGAGTGAAAAGATCAAATCCGGCTACCCTACCACTACCGGAAGTCGGTTTACTTAGTCCGCAAAGCATACGCATAGCAGTCGTCTTTCCGGCACCATTAGCACCCAGGAAACCAAAAATTTCACCACGGTTTACCTGAAACGAGATATGATCTACAGCAGTAAACGTACCAAAACGCTTACAGAGATTATCAACTTCGATAACAGTTTCGCCTTTATGACGTAACTCCTCCCGTTCCAATCCCGGTGGACACAGGATATGGGCAAATTGCCGGAGGATGTGTTCCGGAGTATCAATGCCATGTATTTGTCCTTCGTTGATAAATGCGATCCGGTCACACTGACGGGCTTCATCCATGATAGGCGTAGAGGCTATAATAGTAATCCCCTGCTCTTTGAGACGACGCAGCATTTCCCAGAATTCTTTACGGGAAACGGGATCGACTCCGGTAGTAGGTTCATCCAGAAAAAGAATATCCGGTTTATGTATCAAAGCACAGCTCAATGCAAGCTTCTGTTTCATTCCCCCCGACAATGCTCCTGCACGACGTTTCTTAAAAGGTTCTATCTGTTGATAGATATCTTTCACCAAATCATAATTTTCTTCTATTGTAGTGTGAAAAACGGTAGCAAAAAAGTTCAGATTCTCTTCCACCGTCAGGTCCTGGTAAAGTGAAAACCTGCCGGGCATATAGCCTACTTTCCGGCGAATCTCTTTATAATCTTTCACCACGTCCGCCCCACCTACAGTAGCCGTACCTTCATCGGCAAGCAATAAAGTAGTAAGTATACGAAAAAGTGTACTCTTCCCTGCCCCGTCCGGACCAATAAGTCCAAAAAGTTCACCGGGTTTCACAGCAAAAGAAACTCCACGAAGCGCCTCCACCTTCCCATAACGTTTGCTTATATTATCTACCACTACTTCCATCTCCATCTCCTAACTTTTTCTATTTCCCTCAACTTTCAACTCTCATTTTCAACTTTCAACTTTCCATTTTCAATTAAAACAAACTCCTCCATACATCCCTATCTTCAGGTACCCGTCATTCTTCACAGCTATTTTCACTGCATATACCAGATTAGCACGTTCATCTTTGGTAAGGATAGTCTTTGGGGTAAACTCCGAACGGTCAGATATCCAGGTAACAACTCCGGGATACTCTTTCCGGATATCATTACCGTAGTCTGAAAACACAGCCACCTTTTGTCCGAGTTTCACCTGTGAAAGCTGTTCAGAGCTTATATAGGCACGAATATACATCTGTTCCATATCCGCCACTTTAAACAAGGGTTTCCCCATAGTAGCCAGTTCACCGACTTCGGCATATTTGGCAAGAACCGTTCCATTAAGAGGAGATGTAATATGACATTTCATTAATTGATCTTCTATCTGTGCCACCTGAATACCCACCGAAGAACTTTGCCACGTAAGGCTTTGCCGGCTATTGAGCAAGGTTGAACCCTGGGCAATCAATTGCCGTTGAAGTACAGAGAGATGTGCATCCGCATCATCCAGTTGTTTTTGATTCGCAGCTCCCGCCTTCAACAGATTTTCAACACGGTGTTTCTCACGTTCGGCAGTGACAATCTGTTCTTTCAAAGCAGCCACCTGTTTCAGGATATCAGGTCGCTGATCTTCTACTGACTTCACATTAGCTTCCAATTGTATCTTCTTCAGATAAAGCTGAACAGTATCTACAAGTCCCACCTGCTGACCGGCTTTCACTGGTGTGCCTTCTTCTACTTCCAGGCTCAATAATTTACCGGCCGCTTCGGAAGAAACAAGTACTTCGGTTGTTTCAAATGTTCCGGTAGCATCATAATCGGGGCTACCGCTTCCACAAGCAGCAGCTATGAACAGTAGGGAAGAAAATCCTATAAATTTCATTCGTTTCATAACAGGGCTATTTTATAAATTAATAGTATATTTTAGTTTCCAGATATTCATCAGCAATTGAATTTCGTGCAGAGCTTTGGTTTGCCGTGCCATACTCTCTGAAGTAATCTCACGTAACAGATCCGTAACAGTCAGTGTACCGTTTGCCACTTTTGCTTCAGCTGCCAGGCGGATATTAGTGCGCAGACGAATAATCTCTTCATCATCCTGCATCTGTTTCCGCATAGAAACAATGCCACTGTTTTGTTGGGTAGCTTGCAGGCGGGTATTAAAAAGAAAGACATCCCGGTTGTTTTGCAATTGCTGCTTATTGGTCGATATCAGTTTTTTATCATTTCGCAGCGTATATAGACTCCCGAAGTTCCACGACAACCGTACTCCTGCTACATAAAAAGGAGAAAACTCATCTTTCAGCATATTCAATCCGGGGTTGCCATAAGCTCCCTGCACAAAAAAACCGAAACGAGGCATATAACCTGTTTTCAATGCTTCTTCCTGTATTTGCAAACGTTGATTTTGTGCATCAAACCACGTCAGTTCCGGACGGCGTATATCTCCCCAAGGAGATATCTCACTTTCCAAAGGCTTCTTCAACTTGGTGTTTTCCGTCAGATCCTCCCCTGTCAGTAATGCCAGCATCTGTACATAAGCCTGTCTCGAAGCAGAAAGCTCCACCCGCTTCTGACGGGTATTCAACTGTTCCACTTTCACAGCATCAAGATCAGACTGACTGGCTATTCCATTCTCCATATAAGCACTGATCTGCCGGAAACTACGCTCCAGTTCGTCTTGCAAAAGCCGGTTTTGTATAAGCTGTTCGTCCAACAGGAGAATGCTGAAATACAATTGATCTACTCTCTCATTCAGAGCATACATATCTACATTCAACTTCTCCCGGTCCACATCAGAAGACGCAAGGACCATCTCTTTTTTAGTATGTATCTCTCCACCATCCCAAATGTTCTGTTTCAGCTCTAACATTACCTGATATTGATCCTTGGGCTGACCTTTAATATCTATTCCGGGAATTTTCACAGGAAGTTCGGTCACATCACTCTGATAACTGGCCTTTGCCGAAAGGGCAAACTGCGGCAGATATCCTTTCAAAGCATTATTCAGATTGTACTCTTTAGTTTTTTCTATAAGACCATACTGCCTCACTAACGGATAGTTGTCCTGCGTTTTCTGCCGACACTCTTCCAAAGTTATCTGTCCGTACATACACGATACAGCCAGCAGAAATGATAATGAAAGAATCATTCGTTTCATATTCTTCTTCTCTATTAATTTCTTTTTTGCAAAGATAGGCAAATAGAACATGCAACCAGGTTCCAATAGTTTGCAATGATGTCCCATTAGTTCGATAATGAACAGATTTGAATAAAATTCACCTGTAGATTACAATGTAGTCTTATCTTCATATTGTATCTTTGTGAAAAATACAACAACTCCTGTCTGTTATGGAAGAAAAGAATAAGCCTCTCGAACTGGCACTCGACTTACTAAAACATACCCAAATTGCACGTAATAATGAGTATAGGTATATAAATCCCGATTTTGGTATCGTCATTAGTTTTGCCGGATTAGATAGTTATCTCTTTAAAATAGGACAACCCTACCGCACCAAAGAGGGACGGATCATCCGTGCCTTACGAGGAAGGGCCCGTATATCCGTCAATCTGATAGAATACGATGCTTTTCCGGAAATGATAATTGTCACCCCACCGGACTCTATCATTCAGGTGATAAGCTTTTCTCCCGACTATGATTTTCAAGTGATTGTAGCAAGCAACAACTTTTTGTCTGTTCCACACAGAGAAGATCTGACCGATTCATATATGAAACAAGGTATCGTGATAAAACTGACAGATAAAGAATGGAACGAAACGGGAATGTACTTCTCACTGATCTGGGAAACAGTACAAGAATCCACCTTCCGGAAGGAAGTAATACAACATCTGCTTACGGCTCTTCTATATAATATAAGGTATATACAGAAAAAGAACCAAAGCAGCATTAGCCAATTACCATCACACCAGGAAGAATTATTCCGTCGGTTTATTGCCCTGGTCAATGAATACAATAAAAAAGAGCGTACCGTAGGTTTCTATGCAGATAAACTCTGCCTTACCCCCCGCTATCTGAATACCGTTATACGGCAAGTAAGCCAACAGACGGTAATGGAATGGATTAACCAGGCCGTCACGCTCGAAGCCCAGGTCTTACTGAAACATAGTAACTTAATGGTTTATCAAATTGCCGATGAATTAAATTTTCCCAATCCTTCTTTTTTTTGCAAATTCTTCAAAAGAAGAACGGGAATGACACCACAGGAATATCAGAAAAAATAGAAACAGCCCTACATCGGAATCCGCATATTGCAAATAATCAGTAAGATACTTTGCCAGTTCAAACAAAAGCCGTATCTTTGCGCCCGCTATTACGAGTTAGTAGCATTAATTCAAATCATTAATTAAAAACATTTATTTAAAATGGCAACCAAAATCAGATTGCAAAGACACGGACGTAAAAGTTACGCGTTTTATTCAATTGTAATTGCAGACAGCAGAGCACCACGTGATGGTAAATTTACAGAGAAGATTGGTACTTACAACCCGAACACCAATCCTGCTACAGTAGATTTGAATTTCGACGCTGCATTGGCATGGGTATTGAAAGGTGCACAACCTACCGATACTGTACGTAACATCCTTTCTCGTGAAGGTGTTTACATGAAAAAACATCTCCTTGGCGGTGTAGCTAAAGGCGCATTTGGCGAAGCTGAAGCTGAAGCAAAATTCGAAGCTTGGAAAAACAACAAGCAGACAGGACTTGCTACTCTGAAAGCTAAAGAAGATGAAGCTAAAAAAGCAGAAGCAAAAGCACGTTTAGAAGCTGAAAAGAAAATAAACGAAGCAAAAGCGAAAGCATTGGCAGAAAAGAAAGCTGCTGAAGCTGCTGAAAAGGCTGCTGCTGAAGCACCTGCAGAAGAAGCTGCTGCTCCGGCAGAAGAGGCTCCTGCTACTGAAACTGCTGAATAATAGTAAGCAAATTCACCAAAATGGGATTAAAACTATAAGGTCCTCTCCGGCTTGCCGGGGAGGATTTTTTGTGCTTCCCGCACGGAGAGGTTCGGCAGGCGATGACAGGGAGAGATGTTTATAAAAGATAGTTGCCAAAATAATAAGTAAGTGGGTTTGCTAAAACGAAGATAAAAAAGAGGGCAACAGGAAAAATATTAAAGAGAAAGAAACACATCATTCATTTTCAGCGTTTTAAAACACTATTTATTGGAAGCAAAAGTACGTACTTTAAAACACAAGAAGTACGTACTTAATGGGCAATTAAATATGTACTTTTTCTGTGGTAAAATACGTATTCTTACATCTTAAAAGTACGTACTTCTATCGGTATGAGAAATAGGATTCCGAAAAGGCATTAACATTGTTAATTCATGCCCCTGTTTACAAACCTTATCATCTACTTTTAATGGATCCACTTCTTCAACTCCTTATACAAAGCTTCTGTGATTTCACTGTTCTTCGAATTAAAGAATATCTCCTTACCTGTATTCTCCGTAAACATAATATAGGGTTTGCTGTGTGAAGAGAGTAATAGCAGACAGTTACCTCCGTCTTTCAGCTTGAACCACCCTTTACTTATACCACCAATAGAAAGACCATTAAGACGAAGCCCGATATCAGGAAGAGAGTCTATCAAACAAATTCCGATTATCTCTTCCAATGTTCTGGACGTGCCATACATTCCCGTAAAAATCAGCTTATCCTCCTTTATCTTTATAGTTGCCGGATTCATACCATATGCTATAAATGCAGTAATCACCGCAATAGTAAGCACACTAATAGCAACCACATACTTCGTACTTTTCCTGGGAGGATTATGATCAAATTTATTTGCCTTGATTATCAGATACGGAATATAGAGTATAGGCAGAAGAATGCAATAACTGGCCCAGTCTGCATGCCCTACCCCAAGGCAGGCATAATAAGTAAGTAAAGGTACGGTTCCCATTCCCACCAGACTATAACACATAAAAGTAGACAACCCTTTGACATCTACATTTTCTTTCTCTTCTTTAGACATTGTATTATATCCTGCAATAAGAATCGGGAAGCGCTTTACGAGTACCCCGAGCCCAATAAGGATGAAAGCTGTAATCAACACTGTAGTTTCCATAATCAAGTTTATTAACTCATTTCCACATCAACGAAAATCCCTTATTTTGTCTCCGAAAGATAAGAATTATTCTTCAGAAAACAGGTAAATTTGCTCTTTTCCTTGCAAATCGACTACCTTGAGTGACTTTGCACGCGAACTACGTAGTTTCAACAAGGCACAAAAGTCATCTTCTACATTATATCCGTTGACCTCTTTCACAACGAATCCTCTTCGTACTCCTATCCGGTAGGCCTTTGAGTTTTCCCACACCAACCCGATTTTGATCCGACCTTCTTCGGGGATAAATGAAATACCGGAAACACCGGTATCAGGCAGCATTACTGACGAAATACCGTCATACGGTATGAAAAGATATTGCTTTCGGGGAAAATCAAGAATCATCTGCCCATAGTTAAGCAAACCGGCTCCGACACGCGAAGTAACCCCTGTATGTGTTTCTGTCATCACATTCCTGAAAGTGACCGGACCGATCTTCATCCAGTCAAACCTCAAACGATAACGCAAAGTATCCCGGCCAGCACCTGTTATGCCAATAGAAGAAGCTCCATAAGCACAGTCCGTCACACACCGTTCTATCTTTTTAGGCATACGATTCTTCAACAGAACAAATACCTCATCGCAAAGGTCATAAAGTTCCGGAGCTCCCGTATCAAAAAGTACTCCGGTCTCCTGCAATCTACGGAATAGCTTTATATCCAGAAGGGGACAGTTTGCTATCACCTTCATCCGTCTCCGTTTTCCTTTCTCTGCCTTAAAATGATTTTTCCTGTCTGTCAGGATCAGGCGTTGGTTTCCGGTATCTATCTTAACCGATAAATTCTGCAAAATCTCACTTCCTATCAGCCCGTCTACTCCTTCACAGTTGAAAAGACTATTCTCATTCATATCCCAAAGGGTAGCCGGATAATGATTGAAATGCAGGTTTCCTAAACGCAACTCCCTTACATCTACCATGTTTACAGCAATACGTACGCCGTTGGCATCACGTGCACTATCTCCTCTATAAGTATCTTCGCCACTTAACAACTCTTTATTCAGAAGTAAAGAGGAAGCACCGGTATCAAAAAGAAATTTCCGCTCAGTGCCATTTACTGAAGCGGAAATTAAAATACGATTCTGAGAAAACTCAAAAGGGATGGTATCGGCAAAATTCTTTTCGCTGGTATAAGGAATTTTTCGCTCTTTGGGTGCATTGTAATATTCATATACTTTTCGGGATATCTCGGAAATAAGAGCTGCATTCGTTTTGTCATCTTCTCTGGAATCTGTCACAAACACTGCTATACTATATTGCCTCCCATCCGGCAAGCGGACAAATCCCATGTCATTATCTCCCGCTTTCAACCCCGATTCGTTTCTGCCGGAAGAGCCCGTCTTATGCCCAAATACAACCTCTTGGGGTAATCCGGCTTTTAACTTATCGTTTCCTGTAACAGTTCCTATCATTAACTTCTCTAAAAACTCTTTATAGCCGGAATGCCGAAACAATGTTTCTGTACGAAACTTCTCCATCACCTGAACGGCTGCAAGCGGTGTAGTCCAGTTGAGATACTGATATTCAAAAGCTTCATTCAGCTTCTCTTCATTTGCCTCAATCTTAAAATCTTCTATACCCAACGTGCGAACATATTCATCGACCACTCCCGTACCACCTATATAACGAAGCAAAATGTCACAGGCGTTATTATCACTCTCCGATATGCTGTACCGCAATAATTCTCCCACAGAGATATTAAACTCTCCCTCGGGGCGGGCATCTCTCAAAGGACTATAAGTATCGGGCAGCAGATCTGCTTTGCGAACATATATTTCTGTTTCCAAAGGCAACTGCCGTGTATCGAGAGATTTCATCACCGCCAATGCCTGATGAAACTTAAAAACACTCATCAAAGGGTAATGATGCTGATTGTTGTAAGTGAATGTCTCCCGCCCTTCAAACACAACAGCCACTCCTACCTTTGCCTGTTTTCCTTGCAACAAGATGTCAAGCTCTTTTGTCAAAGGATGTTGTGCTCTTACGTAAGGCAATATTAAAAGCAGACACACCATCAGCAAGCCCCGCACAAGAACAGTTCTTTTTGTATCCATTACTCCCTCCTGTTTATTTTCTGTTACTTCAATAAAAGCTCTCCCAAGTCTGCAATGTCCTCCACAATATAATCTGCTCCGGCTTTCGTCAGCTCCTCTCTGTCACCATATCCATAAAGTACACCGATTGAATCAATGCCTACTGCCTTTGCACCTATGATATCATGCTTCCGGTCACCAATCATCACCACACGGTTCAGATCCGTAATTCCGTTCTCATGCAACACATATTCTATCACCTCTGCTTTCGTATGTCGTGAACCATCCAGACCACTGCCACCAACAAAAGAAAAACAACCGTCCAAATGAAAATGTTCCAAAATAAGCCGGGCAAAAACATCCGGTTTGGAAGTTGCCATCATCAACTGATATCCTTGTTGACGGGTCTTTTCCAGAAGTTCGGCAATGCCGGGATACACCTCATTCTCATAAAGCCCTGTCTCCGAATACCGTTCCCGGTATTTTTTCACTGCCTCCTCTGCCTGTGCTTCCGTAAACTGATAGAACTCCATAAAAGAATCTTTCAGCGGAGGGCCGATAAAAGGACACAATTCCCGAAGGTCGTTCACAACAATACCGAAGTGATTGAGTGCATAGTCTACAGAGCGGGTAATGCCCTGCATAGGATCAGTAACGGTACCATCCAGATCGAAGAAGAGATACCGGTATTTAGCGGATAAATTATTATTCTGTTTCATCATCTTTTTGACGGACGAAGATAAGGCAAAAGAGTGGCAAAAACAAATGAAGAGCAAAACGTTATCCAAACCATCCGAAACCAGGTGATTGTGAATATCCAGATATTAAGAGTCGTAGTCAGGAAAAAGAAACGCCACACTACACCTGGGCAGAATAAATCTATCGGCATCAATCCTAACACAATCAGATTACTGTAATACAGTATTTTATCTATCCGGGAAGGCTGACGGCTATAATACCACAACATATATCCCAGGAGTGCTATTACGTAAGTGTGATACTCCGATGAGGTACCGAAAAGAATAACCCATCCCATTAATATACCAAGTGCCTGTACTCTAAATGCAAAATCCTTGTATTTAGACCGGTTTACTAAAACCAAAAAAGCCAATAGAACTATAGCAAAGATCTGAGCTATTGTAGTCCATGCAGGCGGTTGCGAAAAGAATGGCTTCAGATAGAAGAAGGTATGAAAAACACGAAGCGTTTTCTGATGTGCCAACCCGTTAAACCAATGTTCATAATATCCAGACAACTCCATAACAGGTATTTTTATCAATGGTACAAAAATATATAGGGCTGCAATTAATGCAACATACCCGAAGTTTTTCCACACTTTAGGATAAAACAACAACATTCCCAACTGAAAAATGCCATAGATCTTAGTAAATCCGGATAACAATATAATCAAAATAGCCGGCAGATACTTACCACGCTCCAGCAAAGAAAATGAAAAGAGAAAGAAATAAGCAACACTGACATTGTACTGAAATGACAGTAACGTCGTTGCTAAAATAGGCAATGTATACAGGAATATCTTGCATTTTGTCTCCTTGGTATATTTATCCGGTAATGTAAATATAGAAATAAAATAGAGCGTAAAATTCACTAAGTTCCACACAAAAGGCGCAAGCCATGAAGGCAGATAAGCAAACGGGCTAAAGAGTATGTTAAACAAAGGCCCATAAAGAAACACATCGTGTCCTTTTTCTTCCGCCCATGTTGCTCCGTATGGAATAATACCATTCCAGAAGTCTCTGGTGGCATCACTAAATATCATAAAGTTATACTGTCTGCCACGTGCTACTTCCGAAAACGTAAGGGCAGCCGTCAGAATAAAGCCAATTGTAAACCATAGATTAGTCTTTGCAAAAAGATTGCTACCAACTATTTGCTTCTTAAATATGTACATGATTATCTGTGTGTGTTTAAAAGTTGAAAATCAGATCAGTTTGTTTCTTCAATGTTTGTACTGTATTCATTTATATAATAGACAGGCCTTTTCTTCGTTTCAGAAAAGACAATACCTAAATATTCGCCTATAATCCCTAACGCGAGTAACTGAATTCCTCCTAAAAAAAGAATAACACTCATTAATGATGGATAACCTGATACAGGATCTCCCCAAATAGCAGCCCGTACAACAACAGTTATTAAATAGACGAATGCCGTGAAAGATACTATGACGCCAATTAACGATACAATACGCAAAGGAGTTTTGGAAAACGAAGTAAAACCTTTAATTGCCAGATTAGTCAATTTCCAATAATTCCATTTGGTACAACCTGCCGCTCTTGCATCCCGCTCATAATATATAGGTTTCTTTTTAAGGCCAATGTAAGAAAACAGCCCTTTCATATTCCGCTCATTTTCTTTCAATTGCCGCAGAGCATCAATAGCCCGTTTACTAAACATCCTATAATCACCTGTATCTTCTTGGATAGGAATATCCGACATCGTTTTTAATAATCTATAGTATAGCTTGGAAGTGGCTTTCTTTAAAAAGGATTCTCCTTTCCTATTAGAGCGCTTTGCATACACATCGTCATATCCCTGCTCTATTTCCTTAAACATTTCAAGAATCAATTCGGGAGGATCCTGTAAATCGGCATCAATGATGACCAATGCATCACCTCTTATATAGTCAATACCGGCAGCCATTGCAATCTCCTTTCCGAAATTACGTGATAAATCAACCAAAGACACCCGTTTGTCTTTCTTTTGAACCTCCTTCATCAAAAGCAGAGAGTTATCTTTACTGCCATCATTCACAAACAGTATTTCAGATTTACAGGGTAGCTTTGAAAGTACGCAACTCAGTCTCTCATAGAGTAATAAGAAACACTCTTCTTCGTTATAGACAGGTACCAGTACACTTAGCATATTTATATCCATGATGAGTTATTACATTTATTGTTCAGAAGTCTATTATCATAGTGTTTATTTTGCACCGAAATATAGACAATATCTCCTAAACTACACAACCTTTTTATCATAAAAAAAATTAACTACCAAACAAATAATTCACTTTATAATAATCTCTTTAACATGTCAATAAAAACTCTGTATACAGAGTAACAAACCTATTTCTAATCACTTTCTAATCTCAGCTAAGTGTTTTATAATCACCTTTAGAGTGCCTTTCGAAGAGAGAGCCTTACTTTTGTCCGCAAATTAAAAGTAAGAATGAAAAGGCTGATTATTATTTTATTTTTCTCTTCTATCTACGGACTCCCGCATGCACAGGAATCTCCTTTGCAGTTATCACTGAAAGATGCAGAAAAGATGTTTCTGGAACGTAACCTGTCATTAATTGCCGAACGATATAATATCGACAAGACACAGGCACAGGTGACTCAGGCACGGTTATTTGACAATCCCGTAATCTCACTTGAACAGAATGTATACAACCGACTGAACGGCAAGTACTTTGATGTAGGAAAAGAAGGAGAAGCCACTGCCGAAATAGAACAGGTTATCAACCTTGCCGGACAACGTAATAAACGGGTACGGCTGGAAAAGGTAAACAAGGAAATAGCCGAACATCAATTTGAAGAAGTATTGCGTACCCTGCGAAGCGAACTGAACAAGACTTTTGTTGAAATATGTTTCTCCACCCGCTCTATCGGGATATACGACAAAGAGATCGAATCTCTCAGCCTGTTGATGAAAGCCTTCAGAGAGCAGCAAAATAAAGGTAACATCTCTCTGCTGGAGAGTTCACGAATGGAATCTTTACTGCTATCGCTCCGTAAAGAGAAGAATGAACAGGAAAACAACCTCGTGAACTTGCGTGGTGAGCTAAACTTGTTGTTAAGCCTCCCTGCCGGACAGGAGATAAATCTACTGCTGGATGATGATATTCTGAAACAAGTGGATACGGCTGCCGTTCCTTTTGCGGATATGGATAATATGCTTTCTGTCCGTCCTGATCTGAAAATGGCCCATAGCAGTGTTACGGCTGCCAAAGCGAACCTGAAGTTACAGCGTTCCATGGCAGCACCGGAGTTTTCAATCAAAGGTATGTATGACCGCGCCGGAAACTTCATCAACAACTACTTCGCCGTAGGAGTGAGCGTCTCCGTCCCTATCTTCAACCGCAACCAGGGAAACATTAAATCGGCTAAAATCGATATTATGCAAAACGGAAAGGAAGAAGAATATGCCATAGAGAAGGCACGCATGGAGCTATATGCTGCTTATAGCCGGCTACAAAAAGCAGTAGAGTTGTACCGGTCTTCCAATGACGAACTGGAGCACAACTTCGGACGCCTTATCGAAGGAGTAAATGCAAACTTCCGGAAACGGAACATCAGCATGCTTGAATTCATCGACTATTATCAAAGCTACAAAGAAACCTGCCTGCAACTGTATGAGCTCAAAAAAGATGTATTCCTCGCTATGGAGAACTTAAACACAATTGTCGGACAAACTGTATTTAACTATTAGAATCAATATGAACCGTATCTTACTACCCGTTTGCCTCTGCGTCATGATACTGAGTGCTTGTGGCGGACAGACAGAAACTCCCAAAGAAATGTCTCAGGAGCTCTTCCTTACAGACAGTTTACAACACGTAGTATCGGTAGATACTCTACACGCACATGAAGTGACCGACGAGCTGACTCTCAACGGCAGGGTTACCTTCAATCAGGAACAAGTGGCACGTGTATTTCCTATTTTCGGAGGTACAGTGACTGAGGTCTCTGCCGAAATCGGCGATCATGTAAGCAAAGGTGATGTACTTGCCATCATCCGGAGTGGCGAAGTAGCCGATTATGAGAAACAAAAGAAAGAAGCGGAACAACAACTTATCATTGCCCGCCGTAACTTGCAATCTGTACAGGATATGTTTACCTCCGGCATGGCATCAGAACGTGATGTACTACAAGCCCGTCAGGAACTGAGCAATGCCGAAGCAGAAGAAAAGAGAATCACGGAGATCTTCTCCATCTATCATCTTGCCGGAAAATCGCTTTATCTGGTGAAAGCCCCGGTATCCGGTTTTATTGTAGAAAAGAATATCAATAAAGAGATGCAGATACGTTCGGACCAAAACGATGAGATGTTTACCATCTCCGGGTTGGAGAATGTATGGGTAATGGCAGACGTATACGAGAGCGACATCAGCAAGGTGCACGAAGGTGCTCCGGTACGCATCACTACTCTCGCCTACCCGGACAAAGAGTTCAGCGGAAAGATAGACAAAGTGTACAACATGCTCAACAACGAAAGCAAAACGATGAGTGTACAGGTAAAACTCACCAATGGAGATTATCTGCTGAAGCCGGGCATGTTTACCAATGTATGTGTGATAAGTAAAGCCTCCGATAAGAAACTGCCGCGCATAGACTCACACGCCCTTGTTTTTGAAAATGGAAAGAACTATGTAGTAGCAGCAGATGCCAACGGCAAACTCACTATAAAGGAAGTTGAAGTGTACCGCCAGCTAAGCAAAGAGTGCTATCTTTCATCGGGCATACAAGAGGGAGACCGAATCCTGAATAAAAATGTATTGCTGGTTTACAACGCATTGAATGCAGATTAAAAGGAGGAACAAACGATGCATAAGTTTATTGACAACATTGTAGCCTTCTCACTGAAGAACAAGTTTTTTATCTTTTTCTGCACCACGATAGCCGTCATTGCCGGCGTTGTATCTTTTAAGCATACCCCGATTGATGCCTTTCCGGATGTAACGAATACCAAAGTGACCATCATCACCCAATGGCCGGGACGCAGTGCCGAAGAAGTGGAAAAGTTCATCACTATCCCCATTGAGATAGCGATGAATCCGGTGCAGAAGAAAACAGATATACGCTCCACTACCCTCTTTGGACTGTCGGTTATCAACGTGATGTTCGAAGATCAGGTAGACGACTTCACCGCACGCCAGCAAGTGTACAATTTATTGAATGATGCTGACCTGCCGGATGGGATAACACCGGAAGTACAACCCCTCTACGGC
Organism: Bacteroides sp. K03; assembly: GCF_019734355.1. NCBI lineage: Bacteria > Pseudomonadati > Bacteroidota > Bacteroidia > Bacteroidales > Bacteroidaceae > Bacteroides > Bacteroides sp. K03. Next base: position 27,039 of record NZ_JAASHC010000011.1, on the reverse strand, counting down.
CCTACGGGAGAGATATTCCGCTATACTTTGCGCAGTGATAAGCGAAACGTACGGGAACTGAAAACCATCCAGGACTGGGTGATTGAACGTAACCTCCGTTCGGTATCGGGCGTGGCGGATATCGTTAGTTTCGGCGGAGAGGTAAAGACGTTTGAAGTAAGCGTCAACCCTCACCAGCTTATTAATTACGGTATCACCGCGCTGGAGCTTTACAACGCCATTGCCAACAGTAATATCAATGTGGGTGGCGACGTGATCACCAAAAGTTCACAGGCATACGTAGTACGCGGCATCGGCCTCATCAACGACCTGGAAGAGTTACGGAACATCGTAGTGAAGAATATCAACGGCACTCCTGTGTTAGTACGCCATCTGGCAGATGTACACGAATCCTCCCTGCCTCGCCTGGGACAAGTAGGAAGAATGGATGAAGACGATGTAGTACAAGGTATCGTCGTAATGCGTAAGGGAGAAAACCCAGGAGAAGTGATTGATGCTCTAAAGACCAAAATAGAAGATATCAACAAGAATGTATTGCCCAAGGATGTACAGATTGTGCCTTTCTATGACCGCGAAAACCTTGTAAACCTCGCCGTACGAACGGTGACACATAACCTGATTGAAGGAATCCTGCTTGTGACCTTCATTGTACTGATATTCATGGCAGACTGGCGGACTACAGTGGTAGTGGCGGTAGTCATCCCGCTGGCACTGCTCTTTGCCTTTATCTGCCTGCGTGCCATGGGGATGTCGGCCAATCTCTTATCGATGGGAGCTATCGACTTCGGTATTATTATAGACGGTGCCGTGGTAATGGTGGAAGGGGTATTTGTGGCGCTCGATAAGAAAGCACGGGAAGTAGGAATGCCGGCTTTCAACCGTATGTCGAAAATGGGACTGATCCGCCATACAGCCAAAGACAAGGCAAAGGCTGTCTTTTTCTCCAAACTGATTATTATCACAGCCCTTATTCCTATCTTCTCTTTCCAGAAAGTAGAAGGCAAGATGTTCTCACCTCTCGCCTATACCCTCGGTTTTGCCTTGTTGGGTGCATTATTATTCACGCTTACACTGGTTCCGGTGATGTCGTCTATGTTATTAAAGAAGAATGTACGTGAAAAGAACAACTTCTTTGTCCGCTTCATCAACGAGAAAGCGAGCGCCCTGTTCAATAAATGCTATGCGCACCGCAAACTATCCATCGGGTTGGCAAGTATCGTGGCTGTTGTCGGATTGTGGATGTTTACTCTGTTAGGTACTGAATTCCTGCCACAGTTGAACGAAGGTTCTATCTACATCCGTGCTACCCTGCCACAAAGTATCTCGCTGAACGAATCGGTGAAACTCGCCAATCAGATGAGGCGCAAGCTCGCTGCTTATCCTGAGGTAAGGCAAGTGCTTTCGCAGACCGGACGCCCCAACGACGGTACGGATGCAACGGGGTTCTACAATATTGAATTTCATGTAGATATCTATCCGGAAAAGGAGTGGGAAAGCAAACGAAACAAGCTGCAACTGATAGATAAAATGCAGGATGACCTCTCACTCTATCCCGGTATCGACTTCAACTTTTCCCAACCTATCACGGACAATGTGGAAGAAGCCGCTTCGGGTGTCAAAGGGTCTATCGCCGTAAAAGTATTCGGCAAAGACTTGTACAAGTCTGAGAAGATAGCAGTAGAAATAGACAAAATACTCGCTACCGTGCAAGGTATCGAAGACTTGGGTGTCATCCGTAACATCGGGCAGCCGGAACTGCGCATTGAATTGAATGAGCAGAGCCTGGCACGCTACGGTGTAGCCAAAGAAGATGTACAATCCATCATCGAAATGGCCATTGGCGGCAAGTCGGCTTCATTGCTTTACGAAGATGAACGCAAATTTAACATCATGGTGCGGTACAAACCGGAATACCGCCAAAATGAAGAAGAGATAGGCAAGATACTGGTACCCACCATGAACGGTACCATGATACCCATCAAAGAGCTGGCAGAGATAAAGACCATTACCGGCCCTCTGCTGATATTCCGTGATAACCACACCCGCTTCTGTGCCGTGAAATTCTCCGTACGCGGACGGGATATGGGAACTGCCGTAGCCGAAGCACAGAAGAAAGTGAATGCCTCCATACATCTGCCCGAAGGCTATACACTGAAATGGACAGGAGACTTTGAGAACCAGCAAAGGGCTACGAAACGCCTCTCACAGGTAGTTCCGGTAAGCATTGCCATCATCTTTATCATCCTGTTTGTGTTGTTCTCCAACGCCCGGGATGCCGGACTGGTACTGCTGAATGTTCCTTTCGCCGCTGTTGGTGGCATTATCGCATTGCTCATCACGCACTTCAACTTCTCCATTTCGGCGGGTATCGGGTTTATCGCCTTATTCGGCATTTGCATTCAGAATGGTGTCATCATGATTTCGGATATCAAACATAACATACAGGCACGACTCCCCCTGCCCGAAGCGATCCAGACAAGTATGCGTTCCCGCATCCGTCCGGTAGTGATGACGGCAGCTATGGCAGCCATTGGCCTGATGCCGGCAGCTATGAGCCATGGTATCGGGTCGGAATCACAACGCCCGTTGGCTATTGTCATCATCGGCGGACTGATAGGAGCAACTTTCTTCGCCCTATTCATTTTCCCGCTGATTGTGGAAGTGGTATACGAAAAGATGCTGTATGACAAGGAGGGAAACCTGAATCAGAGGAAGTTATGAGCAGATTCACCACAAAAGGTATGGAAAGGAACGTACCCCGTAAACAAACCTACCGGAGGTCGTAGAGGAGGGATGTTTTACATGTACATGTAAAGCAGCATGACATGTACATGTGGAGCAGTACGACATGCACATGTCGTACTGTATTAGATGTACATGTAAAATAATCCACCCCACCGACAAACGGAAGGTACCTCAGTGACAAACCCTACGTTCCATACGGAACCTCACATCACAAGGTTCAAAAGAAAAAACGCCGTACCCCCTGTGTCCTCTGTTGTGAATCTCGTATATTTGCAAAATACTAAAACAACTCGTTCATGGCAAAGATATTATTGGTAGAAGATGAGATAAACATTGCCTCGTTCATCGAACGCGGATTACGGGAATTCGGGCACACAGTCACCGTAGCCCATGACGGCACTTCCGGCTGGGAACTGTTGCAGAATGAAGCATTCGACTTGCTGATACTGGACATTATCATGCCCGGAACAAACGGATTGGATCTATGCAGGCAATATCGCCAGAGAGAAGGGTATCAGACCCCCGTCGTCATGCTCACGGCATTAGGTACTACCGAAGACATCGTAAAGGGACTCGATGCCGGAGCAGATGATTATCTGGTAAAACCTTTCAGTTTTCAGGAGTTGGAAGCCCGTATCAAAGCACTGCTCCGCCGGGGTAAAGAGAACCCGGCATTACAACTCACCTGCAACGATCTTGTATTGGACTGTAATACCCGTCGTGCCCAGCGGGGAGAGTTCACCATTGACCTCACCGTAAAGGAATACCGCCTTTTAGAGTACTTTATGACACACCAGGGCACCGTTCTCTCGCGCCTTACGCTGTTGAAAGATGTGTGGGACAAGAACTTCGATACCAACACCAATGTGGTAGATGTCTACGTAAACTATCTGCGAAATAAGATAGATAAAGATTTCGAGACGAAACTCATTCATACGGTTGTGGGAATGGGGTACATCATGGGAATACAATAACAAAAAAGATGTAGGGAGGTACAAAAGATGAAAATAGAATCCAGGATAGCACTGTTTTATACCATCATCACCGTAGGAGCCATCACTGCGGTGGTTATGGTATTCTACTTTTTCACCTCCCGGTATATCAATCATCTCTACGACTCTTACCTGATAGAGAAAGCCTATCTGACTGCTCAGAAACATTGGGAAAAAGATGAGGTAGACGAATACAGTTACCGCGAAATTCAGCAGAAGTACAACGAGCTACTGCCACAGGCACAGGAAATATTGCTAAACATAGACAGTGTACCGATGGCTGTAAACGATTCTCTGAACAAATACCTCGACAGCAACCAGCAGGCACGCCTGTTCAAAGATCTCCCGGTCTCCTTCGTTTATGGCAAGCTGAGAGGCGCTGCACTCCACTACCCCGACAATGAAGGCGACTTTATTGTTTTGGTAATGGCAAACAATATCTATGGATACGAGATTCAAAAGCATATCCTTCTGCTCGCCGTATTCCTCCTGCTGATAAGCTGCGGCCTCATCTATCTCCTCGGAAGAATTTATGCCAACCGTATTCTGCGTCCTTTGCAGCACATCCTCAAAGAGCTGAAACGCATTCGTGGAAACAATCTGAATGTACGGATGAAAACCTTCGATAACAAAGACGAACTGGACGAACTTATCAGAACCTTGAATGAAATGCTGGACAGGATAGATACTGCGTTCCGGGCAGAAAAGTCATTCATCAGCAATGCCTCGCATGAACTGAATAACCCGCTCACCGCCATTCAGGGAGAATGTGAAATCAGCCTACTCAAAGAGCGCTCTGCTACGGAATACATAGACTCGCTGCAACGCATCTCCACAGAAAGCAAACGCATCACCCAACTGATAAAACACCTGCTTTTCCTCTCCCGCCAGGATGAAGATATATTGCAAAACGCCAGGGAAAAGATAGACCTCATTGTGCTCCTGCGCGACTTGTGCCTGCAATATCCACAGGTGACATTCAACACGAATGAGACAGCTGGAAACGTCCATATCACAGCCAACTTCTATCTGCTGCGCATCGCACTGCAAAACATAATAGATAATGCCCGAAAATACTCAAAAGCACAGGTAGACGTCAGTTTAAATATCCGTGAAGGTTGCCCGGTCATAGAGGTAAAAGACTATGGAATTGGCATTCCGGAGGAAGAAATACACCACATATTCCACTCCTTTTATCGGGCAAGTAATACACGCGAATATACAGGTCAAGGAATCGGACTGAGCCTATCTATGAAGATACTATCAGTATATGGTGGTAAAATAATAATAGATTCAGAAGTAAACAGCTACACAAAAGTAACAATAACCTTTCCGGACATATTAAAATAAAATTAAAATCCGGAAATCCGACCTACCACTCCATAGGCTTCTTGTATTACCTCTTGCGGGTAACCGCAAATATCAAGAATGCGTATGGCATTACGTTCTGTCACCGGGCCGGACTTCAGTTTGTAATCAAAAGACAGTATCCCGTCTTCTACACTTTCGCAGAAGTGATACAAGTCATATTCAGCTTTCAACAGAGATGCAAGTTCAATATCATGGGTAGATATAAACACAAGGTTTCTTTGCACCACCAATGCCGAAAGTACTGCTTTGGCTATGGCAATCCGCTCAATTGTATTCGTTCCTTTAAACAATTCATCCAGTAAAAACAGATGGTTTCCTTCCCGGCTCAGATCAATCATCTCCTTAACGGTCTGTACCTCCTGCAGGAAGAAGCTTTTTCCTTCCATTAAACTATCTTCCATATGGATAGCAGAAGCTAACTTCAAATCCGGAAAAGAACAGAAACGATGCGCAAAACAAGTATGCAACGCTCCTGCAGAAAGTAGATTCACTCCTATTGAACGGATAAAACTTGTCTTTCCCGACATATTGGAACCGGTAATCAATACAGACTTGCCATAAAGGATAATGGTATTGGATACACAATTTTCTATCAATGGGTGGTAGATATCCTCTACCTGAAATGAAATCTCTTCAGAACAAGACTCAGGTAATGAGTAGTAGGGCAATTTACTCCGAAACTCAGAAACAGAACATAAAACATCTATCAGCCCGAAAAAGCGGAATACCTGTTCTAACTTCTGCTGTTTACCCTGTAAAAGAAAAAAAGCACGGGATGCAGAGATCGCCTCGGTCAGAAAAAACATGTTAAACAACTCAGTGAATAAATAAACCATAAAAGCCAAATCGCTTTCAAGGCGGATGCTCAGACGGAAAGAAGCTAAACGTTTCCTCAAAGGCATTAAGTCGGACAACACTTCCGTTATCTCCTTATTAATTGAGAGGCAGAGCGGTCGTTTCGTTAATTTTTCTGACTGCTTCAACAAGTTCAGTAACTGTGGCACAGAAAACAAATATGCCTGCATCTCTGTCTTTTTACGATAGTGTAACACAAGGTTTACAAGCAGCCCTGCCAACATTAACCAGAGAAACCCGGCAGAAGAAGTAATATACAACAATCCCAAAGAAAGTGCCGGTATGAATTGCAAAACTCTCAGTAATAAGTAGAAAGAACGTGAACTGACCGGATGAGTAGCCGAGAACAACGAGACAATCGAGCAGGCATCCACATGATTCAGTTTTTTCAACTCATTTTGGATATCACGGCGCAAAACAGTATCAGCAGAAAGAGAATCAAGCATCTTCTCCTGACCCGCCACTTCCGATGAGCGATTATAGTGCAATATATCATACAGATATTGCCTACCTACGCAAGAGGAAGTATGGTCGGAAAACAGGAAAAAATCATCCAGATTCAAATCCTCCCAGGTCCGTTCGGACAGTAAACCATTCGCATCCGTCGTGGCTCTATACTCATGATAAAGCGCAATGTCTGATAGTGTTTCTCTCATCCTACAAATATATAAAAAGGAAGGCATCCAAAGAATATCTTTGGATGCCTTTTTACTATGCGTACATAGCGTTTCCGCTTTTCGTCAGATTAATATCTGTCACGACCGCCACCGTAGCCACCGCCACGATTACCGCCACCGTAACCACCGCCACGATTGCCACCGCCATTAAAGCTGCGACGCGGAGCAGATTCTGTCTTAGGACGAGCTACAGATACAGCAAGCTTTCTGCCATCTATTTCTGCTTCGTTCAATGCTGCAATAGCCTTATCACCGGCTTCTTCATCTGCCATCTCTACGAAACCATAACCTTTAGAACGGCCAGTCTCTCTGTCAGAAATAACTCTTGCTGAGGCTACTTCTCCATACTCTGCAAACAACTCTGTTAAATCGGAATCGCTAATGTTATAGCTCAATCCTGCAATAAAAATGTTCATCGAAAAAAATAATTAATTCTTAAATAATAAAATGATTTTGTTAGAGAAGTCTTGTTAAGGAGATAAATAACTCTGCAATAATATTGAGAAGGAACCGTATCTTACTTATCAGAAATCTTTAAAACGTGGTAAATATAGACATTAAGTGGGGATTTAGAAAAAAAAAAGGCAATTTCTTTAGAAATAAATGCAAAAAAGGTGGGAATGCATTACAAACAGACCTCAAAAACAGAAAATAAAACTAGTCAGATACATCCATTCCCATTTTCTGAAAACAGTATTGTACTGATAATAAACACCTGTTTTCAACTGAAATTTATTATTAAACTGGTAAGTAACTCCTCCTCCGGCTCCCATTGTGTAAAGACTGCGCGGCGTGCGATACCTATCGGATATATAGTTGGTAGAAAGGTAAAGCGAGAACTTTTTAGTCAGTTTATAACCGGCTTCAGCTTCTGACCGGATACTGTATGCAGAATAAGTTTCTACCGGTAAAGAACCCGACGAAAAATAATCTCCGCGAAGAGTCAATCGCCGGGAAGGTTTCCAAAGAGACAAACTCCTAAGATAATTTGTTTGTGGGAAATGTACCGGAGTCATACCAGGAAGAGAAGGACGCGGCCAATGGGGTACAAAGGGTTTATCGGAACGAAGAATCTCAAAGTCCGGCAACTTAGCAGCAGGCAGAGGAGATTTGAAAGTCCCCGGTTTACGCTCGCCGGGGACTGAAATCAAATCATCCAGATGAAGCCCTTCGAACGGGACTTCCTGCGCCACGAGAGTAACAGAACAGAATAGACATAGAATAGTATAGATGCAAATTTCCCTCATGCGGCGTCTGGTTTTGTCTATTAGACGCTCGCATGAGGGAAATGCTGCAAACAAATTAATTAAAAATTGATAATTGATTAAGACTGTGTAGTTATGAGTGTATTTCACTACAGAGTAATATATAAGATTACAACGACTTCTGATTCTTCTTTCTGCGGCTGCGCCGTCTCTGTAATTTATTACGCTGATAACGTTGTATACGCTTGTATATCATCCATCCACTCATTACCCCCACCACTACAAAGATAAAAATAGTAATACCCACTCCCAGATTGTCCCCTTTGATACGGGACCATATCTCGAGTACATCTTTGGTCTTATCACCAAAATCACGAATCATCGCACAACGTTCTACTACACTACGATCCGGATACTGAATACGGTTGATCTGAATACTATCTGCACCGGGACCAAAGAAATAACTCAAGTCGGAATAATAAGGCAACGCTGTATCTATTTTCTCTTCCATAATCTCGGGAGAGGCAATAGAACTTACGTATCCACAGGCATCCATATTCCGAATAGCAATATCAGGACGACACATAAAATTAATAAAATAACTGGCAGCTTTCGGATTGCGTGCATACTTTGGAATCACCCAACCATCATACCAGATATTGCTGCCTTCCTTAGGCACTACATAATCAAGGTCCACGCCCACCGCTTCAGCCTCTTCAATGGCCCACATGGCATCACCACTCCAGGTCATATTGATCCAGGCTTTGTTTTTTGTCATCATCTCTTTTCCGAAATCAGCCTCCCAGCCGGCAATATTAGGTTTCATCGCTTTGAGATATTTCTCTACTATAGCCATCGCTTCAGGAGAATAATCGTTCATCAGTTGTTCAACCGTTACTTTTCCTTCTTCCAGCTCTTTGGCATGAGAATAGATAATAGCCGTCCCGTATGCATCACGATAAGCATCTTTCATCAGGATTTTACCGGCATATTTCTTATCCCAAAGACACCCCCAGGTATCTACTTCCTGCTCGGTAACAAAAGCCTTGTTATAAAGAATCCCTGCTGTACCCCACATGTAACAAACTGCATACTGATTGGCGGGACGTCCCGGCTGGCTAAGTTTGGCTATCTGCTCACGGATGTATGAAGAAACATTGTTCATATAATCGGGCGAATGAGCAAAAGCAGTATCAATGGGCAGCAACAAATCTTTCTTCAACATACGTTCAATAATATACTCCGAAGGACAAACGACATCAAAATCCTCATGCCCTTTTTCAATCTTGGTAAGCATAATTTCATTGATATCAAATGTCTGATAAACAATGCGGATATCTTCACCTGTCTGCTCTTTATAATAAGCCTGAAAATCTTCCAGTACACCCTCTCCGATATAATCAGCCCAATTGTATATCTTCAATACCTTCCCACGCGGCTCACCTGTGTTGTAGCAACCGGTAAGGAGAAGTCCTGATAAAATAAATATAGATAGAATTTTCTTCATAAACAGTTCATTATATTATCCCATATCATCGTTCAATTATCGCTTGCCGTTACTCCCCGCACGGGAAGTGCCAGCTCTATGATTGATGACAATCAGCAGTGCGAGAACTACCACAAAGATGATCGTAGAAAGCGGACGGAGTTCCGGCGTCAGTCCTCCCTTACGGGCATCAGCATAAATATAAGTAGAGAGCGTCTCGAGCCCTTCATTACCAATAGTGAACACCGTTACTGCAAAATCATCAATCGAGAGTGTCAGTGCAAGCATGAAACCACTAATCATTCCCGGACGAATCTCCGGAATAATCACTTTACGTAGTGCCTGCATCGGGGTAGCTCCCAAATCAAGAGCCGCTTCGTAGAGGTTCGGATTCATCTGTTTGAGACGCGGCAACACACTAAGCACCACATAGGGAGTACAAAATGTAATATGCGCCAGTACCACAGTTGTATATCCCTGTGAAATACCCAGCGAAACAAACAACAGAAACAGAGAAATACCAGTGATAATATCTCCATTCAGAATAGGAATACTATTCACAAAGCCGATGGTTTTACGGGCACGGGTCTTTAAATTAAAAATACCAATAGCTGTAATACTCCCCAACAAGGTAGAAGCTGTAGCTGCTATCAAAGCGATAGTAATCGTATTCATCAGCGCATTCATCAACGAATGATGCGTCCCGGTTGTAAACAGAGAAGAGTAGAGTTTTGTTGAAAACCCGGTCCAGTTTCCTAAAACTTTGGCTTCGGTAAACGAATAAATCACAATAATCACAATTGGCGAATAAAGCAGCAAAAGCAATATCCACAAATAGGTCTGAGCGAAAATCTTCTTTACCATAGCCCACCTCCTTCGTTAGAATTGTCTTTATCATCTGTACTGAACAGTGAGGTGGCAGCAATCAGCAGCAACATAATAAGCGACAATGCTGCACCATAGTTCCACATACTATTGTTGATATTCTCCTGAATAGTAGTACCAAAAAGTTTAATATTGTTCATCGTCAATAGTTCGGCAATGGCAAAGGTAGAAATAGTAGGCATAAACACCATCATAATACCACTCATTACTCCCGGCATAGACAGGGGCAGAACAGCTTTGAGAAACACCTGAACCGGATTGGCTCCCAGATCCTGTGCTGCTTCAATATAACTATGATCCATCTTCTGCAACGTATTGTAAATAGGATAAATCATGAAAGGAATAAAGTTGTACACCATACCAAAAATCAATGCTCCCTCTCCCAGTGGCATACTGAAAAAATCGAATAAAGCAACAGTAGCAAGTGTACGCACCAGGATATTAACCCACATGGGAAGGATAAACAGCACTACCAAAGTTTTGGAACGGTTCAACTTGGCATTACTCAGAATCCAGGCTGCCGGATACCCCAAAAGGATACAAATAAGTGTTGTTATAATAGCTATTCCGATAGAATATACAAAAGTGTTGATTGCCTCATGGTGAGTAAAGAACTTCTCAAAGTTCTCCAGTGTAAGATGCCCGCTGTCATCGGTAAATGCATAGACCACAATAAGAAGCAACGGAATAACAACAAATATCGCCGAAAAGATAATGTAAGGGAGGGTCCAACTCTTACGTGATGAAAAAAATATTGATAACTTATTCACCTCTTTACTTTTAATTTCTAATTATTAATTATCCGGATTCCGTCTGGAGGGATAGTAATACCTACACGATCGCCATCGTCCCATACGTCATTCGTATCTACAAAAACATTCTCGTCCCAATCCGACCACACAGTCAGATGATAGTGATCTCCTTTGTAAAGTATAAATTTCACATCTCCCGTCAGCATACCATCCTCTTCATTATCCTGCAAAATGATTTTGTCGAAATCTACTTCTACACGGACATCTGTACCGGCAGCAATATCGGAAACAGGAGCACACTCAAAGTTACATCCAAGGAATTCTACATGTGTATCATCAATCAGTTTTCCTTCAAAAGTATTGCAGACACGCTCTTTTCTCATAATATGAATATCGAACGGCTTCACCAATAGTCCTACTTCAGCACCGACTTCAAAATGATGATAATCCTGCACCAGAAATTCATATCCATTGCAAAGCACCGTCATTTCATAATGTACTCCTTTGAATACGGAAGACTGCACGACTCCCACCAGCTGTGCCATGTCAGACACAGGAAAGATGTATAAATCTTCCGGACGAATCACCACATCCACCGGCACATTCTCACCAAAACCTTCGTCCACACATTCGAACTCGGTTCCGCAAAAACGAACCTGCTTATCTTTCACCATCGTTCCGTTCAAGATGTTACTTTCACCTATAAAGTCGGCAACAAATGAATTGATCGGTTCATTATATATATCAATCGGTGTACCAATCTGCTGAATTCTTCCTTCACTCATCACCACAATAGTGTCACTCAGTGTCAAGGCCTCTTCCTGGTCATGTGTCACATACACAAATGTGATGCCCAGCCTCTTGTGCATCTCCTTCAACTCCATCTGCATGTCCTTGCGCATCTTGAGGTCAAGTGCAGCCAATGGTTCGTCAAGCAACAATACTTCCGGCTCATTGACAATGGCACGGGCAATAGCAACGCGTTGTTGCTGTCCACCCGAAAGCGAATCGACATCACGATATTCATAATCCGTCATGCCCACCATCTTCAAAGCAGCTTTCACTTTCTTTTCGATGACCTGCTTCGGTGTCTTTTTCAACTTCAAGCCGAAAGCAATATTATCATACACATTCAGATGTGGGAAAAGAGCGTACTTTTGAAACACGGTATTCACCGGACGCTTATGGGGCGGTGTCTGTGTTATTTCCTTACCCGATATCTTTATTTCACCCTCCGTAGCCGTCTGAAAACCAGCAATAAGGCGCAATAATGTGGTTTTACCACAACCCGAAGGCCCGAGAATCGTCACGAATTCTCCCTTCTTTACGTTTAAGGTCACATTATCCAAAGCGGTCTTTTCGCCAAAGAACTTCGATACGGCATTAACCTCGATAATGGATTTGTTTTCTTGCATATTCATACTCAATTTGGGATGCAAAGGTACACATTTCTACGATTTCCTCCTACGTGTTAATCTAATATAACAGAGTTTTCCCACGATAAGAGTGAAAAATAATCTATCTTTGCATAAATATTTATTCACTAATCTCACAAAAGTATGAAAAAGTTAACTTATTTGTTCGTTGCTGCCGCCGCTTTAGGTATGGTAGCATGTAACGGCAACAAACCCGGCTACGTTATCACCGGTACAGTAGAAGGAGCGGCAGACGGTGACACTGTATTTTTACAGGAAGTAGTAGGCAGACAGCTTAGCAAACTGGATACTGCAATTATCACAAAAGGAACTTTCACCTTTGAAGGTGTGCAGGACTCTGCTGTCAACCGTTACATTACATCCGGTAAGGGTAACGACGCTTTACTTATAGACTTCTTCCTTGAAAATGGTAAGATCAATATAGCACTGACCAGAGATAATGATTCGGCAACCGGTACAGCCAATAATAATGCATATCAGGAAATCCGTAACAAAATCAATGCGTTGAATCAGAAAGCAACTCCTCTTTATGAATCAATGAGAAGTGCCGATATAACCGATGAACAGAAAGAAGCCAATATGAAGGAACTTGAAAAACTCGAAGAAGAGTTGGGACAGGTCTACAAAGAAGGCATCGAGAAGAATATCACAAACCCTGTCGGTATTCATCTGTTCAAAACCAACTATTACAATATGACAACTGCGGAAAATGATGCTTTGTTGCAACAAATTCCAGCCCAATTTCAGAATGACGAAACAATCGTAAAGATCAAGGAAATGACTGAGAAGCAGAAGAAGACCGCTGTAGGACAAAAATTCATTGATTTCGAAATGTTGACTCCTGACGGCAAACCCGTTAAATTGTCTGACTATGTAGGCAAAGGTAAAGTTGTTCTTATTGATTTCTGGGCAAGCTGGTGCGGTCCTTGCCGTCGTGAAATGCCTAATCTCGTAGATGCTTATGCTAAATATAAAGGCAAAAACTTTGAGATTGTAGGTGTATCACTTGACCAGAGCGCTGATGCATGGAAAGAATCTATCAAGAATCTGAAAATCACATGGCCACAGATGTCCGATCTGAAATATTGGGGTAGTGAAGGTGCACAATTGTATGCTGTAAACAGTATTCCTCATACCATTCTGATTGACGGTGAAGGTACAATCATCGCACGTGGACTCCACGGCGAAGGACTCCAAAGCAAACTGGCTGAAGTACTGAAATAAAAAAAGATCGTGAGAGTCGTCAATAAAGTAAATTAACCATCATTAAAACGCAGATTAACGCTAATTAACGCAAAGATTAAATTAAATCCGCGGTCATTTGTGTTAATCTGCGTTTCTAAAGTTACATATTGATAGCTTTCTCAGACTTTTGACACAACTTCATATACAAACAATTAGCCCTTGCAATATTTTACTATTGCAAGGGCTATTTTTATTATAATACTTTATAGCTGTTTGTTACACAAACCAGCGTACGTAGCAGAAGTCCTGACGATGAGGAAGATCCGGGTTCTTTGGGAACATACGGTAAGATACCTTAAAGCTTCCTGCATTAGACAAGCTGTGTTTTGCCTGGAATGTGTACAGGTTGCCTTCCTTCTTGATAACACTGAATGGTTCTACCGAATAAACATGTTGCTTATCATCGGCAGTCGTATAAGTAGTCACTAACTCGAGTCCTACGGCGTCATTCAAGCCTTTTTCATCGATTACATAAGTGATTGTATACTCTTTTCCGCTTTCGATAGCTCCCTTCACAAGCTCTTCTGTCTTTTCGCAAGATACAATTTCAATTGAATCCCACTTTTCAACTACTTCCTCTTTCCATGCTGCTATCTCTTTTGCTTTGGCATTATCATTAGCAGACAACATTTGGAAACGTTTTGCTTCTTTGATATAGAACTTATTATAATAATCATCAAGCTGACGTTTCATTGTATAGTGAGGAGCAATCTGGGCAATAGAGTTCTTTACAGTCTTCACCCAACCTTCAGAATATCCCTTCTTATTACGTGCATAATACAACGGCAGAATTTCTGTTTCAAGGATACTGTAAATAGTAGCAGCATCCAACTGATCCTGATGATCTTGATTCTGGTAAGTACGTTTTTCTGTTAATGCCCAGCCTGCACCTTCACGGTAACCTTCCAGCCACCATCCATCAAGTACAGAGAAGTTAACCACACCATTCATCAACGCTTTCTCACCAGATGTACCCGATGCTTCCAACGGACGAGTCGGAGTATTCAACCAAATATCAACTCCGGATACCAAACGACGTGCCAACTGCATATCATAATTCTCGAGGAAAATAATCTTACCCAGGAATTCCGGACGACGGGAAATTTCAATAATCCTCTTAATCAAGCCTTGACCGGCACCATCATGCGGGTGAGCCTTACCTGTGAAAAGGAATTGTACCGGATAATCGGGATTGTTAACAATCTTAGCCAGACGTTCCAGATCAGTAAACAACAGATGAGCACGTTTGTAAGTAGCAAAACGACGGCCGAAACCAATCAGTAAGGCATTAGGATTGATCTTATCCATTAATGAAACGATACGTGAAGGATCACCCTGGTTCTTCAACCATGTTTCACGGAACTGCTTGCGGATATAATCCACCAGCTTGTTCTTCATGGTCAAACGAGTTTTCCAGATTTCTTCATCGGATACATTGTAGATAGCTTCCCAAATTTTCGGGTTAGACTGATCATACAAGAAGTTTTCATTGAAATATTTGGCATATAGTTGCTTCCACTCCGTAGCACTCCAAGTTGGGAAGTGTACACCATTAGTAACATAACCTACATGGCTCTCTTCCGGGAAGTAACCTTTCCAGATGGAAGCAAACATTTCCTGAGAAACTTTTCCGTGCAGCCAGCTTACACCATTAACTTCCTGAGAAGTGTTGCAAGCAAATACAGACATACAGAAACGTTCTCCCTTATCACCCGGATTATTACGTCCGAGATCCATCAAATCGTCCCAGCTGATACCCATCATCGCAGGATATCCACCCATATATTTACCAAAAAGACCTTCGTCGAAGTAGTCATGTCCGGCAGGAACCGGAGTATGAACTGTATAAAGAGAAGAAGCACGAACCAACTCGATAGACTGGTCGAATGTCAGGCCAGTAGCCACATAATCACAGATACGCTGAACATTGATCAATGCAGCATGTCCTTCGTTACAATGATAGATATCCTTCTTGATACCCAAAGCTTTCAATGTCAGGATACCACCGATACCTAACAGGATTTCCTGTTTCAAACGATTTTCCCAGTCACCACCATATAGCTGATGAGTGATAGGACGGTCAAATTCACTGTTCAGTTCGTTATCCGTATCCAACAGATATAAAGAAATACGACCCACATTTACGCGCCATACGTTGGCATGTACAAAGTAGTTCATATAAGGAACGTCTACTACCACCGGTTTACCGTCAGCATCAAGAACACGGTCGATAGGCAATTGTCCAAAGTTCTGTGCTTCGTAATTAGCAATCTGCTGTCCATCCATAGACAAAGACTGGGTAAAGTAACCATAACGATAAAGGAATCCTACAGCGCAAAGATCTACATTACTATCAGAAGCTTCTTTCAGATAGTCACCGGCAAGAACGCCCAGACCACCGGAATATATTTTAAGAACGTGAGTCAAGCCATATTCCATACTGAAATAAGCTACCGACGGACGAGTAGCGTCCGGTTTCACATCCATATAATCTCTAAACTTGGAATACACATCATTCATGCGTCTCAAAATCACCTTGTCTTTAGACAAAGCTTCCAGTTTCTCATAACTCATGCGTTCAAGAAGAAGCACCGGATTCTGACCAACCTCTTTCCAAAGAGCCGGGTCCAAATCAGAGAACAATTCAGTAGCCTCATAATTCCAGGACCACCAAATGTTCCGAGCTATTTCAGATAGTTTTTCTAATTCTACCGGAACTCGGGATTTTACAGTTACCTCTTTCCAGTTCGGAGTGTTCACATTACTAACTTTAACTTTCATAATGTTTATGATTTACTTGTTGATGAATAAATTTAATTCAGCTGACGTTTCATTGCACTGCGTAAAGCAATGTCATAAGCCTCATAATAATATTTAATAAAGTGCTTCCACAACGCCTGTTCTGCGATTTCAGCTGCATGTTTGCGGATTTCCTTTACTTCGTTTTCTGTTTTTCCGGAAAATAGAGAGATAGTATCTTTAATACCATCGGCCACTTCGGAATAGTTGTAATCCGACCGATGCAATACTTCTACTCCATCATTAATGCCATGCTGGTTTTTCAGGCTTTTCACCCAAAGACCAAAACCTGCAAGATCAGTTGTTATAGTAGGCACACGGAAAGCGACACTTTCTAATGGCGTATATCCCCATGGTTCATAATAAGAAGGATAAACACTCAGATCCTGACCTAACAGCAGATCATAATAGTCTTTATTTAATATACCATCTCTACCGTTCAAATAGCATGGTACAAATATCACTTTCACTTTATCTTCCGGATGATTATTCATTCCGAGATATTTCAGCATATCAAGTACCTGATCATGTGTCATATTAT
Organism: Bacteroides sp. K03; assembly: GCF_019734355.1. Taxonomy (NCBI): domain Bacteria; kingdom Pseudomonadati; phylum Bacteroidota; class Bacteroidia; order Bacteroidales; family Bacteroidaceae; genus Bacteroides; species Bacteroides sp. K03. Next base: position 10,050 of record NZ_JAASHC010000011.1, on the reverse strand, counting down.
GCAACCAATGCGTAATAAAAGGTACTTCCAGCGGCGTATCAAACTTCTCTTTGCTTTTCAAACGCGCCTGTAAATCTTCCCGGGGGTCTCCCACCCAACCAGGTACATTGACAAATGCCAATACTTCTCTTTTTAAATTCTTATCACGATTAAGGCGGTTCAATGACTCCAAAAAGACATCAATACCTTTATTCTTAAATTCATAACGTCCACTGGTTCCGATAATTAACGTGTCATCACCCAAATTTGTTCCCATTAATTTATTGGCAACATTCAACATTGTCGAACGGGCACGTTTACGTTTACCCGTGAAAGTACTTCCTTTCGGCACAAAATCATCCTCAAAACCATTCATCAGCACTACATCTGCCGACTTGTCAAGCAACTCCTTACACTCATTGTTGGTTATTTCGCTCACTGTCGTAAAACAATCCACATAGTGAGCAGTCTGTTTTTCAATAGAATGTTTGGATTGCATATTCAATTCTCCAGCCATTTGATCTCCGTTATATGCAAACAGATAATCATATAGCGGCTTATTGTTACCTGCTATAGAGCGTCCGATAGACGTTGCATGAGTTGTGAAAATAGTTGCAATTTCGGGAACAGCCATCTGCAAATAAAGTGCTCCAAGGCCTGTCATCCATTCATGTGCCTGATAAACTACTTTATCATTCTCCGTCAGATTGTAACGATAGAAACTTTCTACTACCCTTCCGGCAGCATACGAAAACATGGAAGCTTCATCATAATCGCCATAAGCGTGCAACGAATCTACCTGAAAACGATTCCACATTTCTGTATATATCTCATCCTTCTTTTCAAAAAACGGCTGAAAATCAACTAAAATAACAATGGGGTTACCCGGAATATTCCAACGTCCGACACGAACAGAAAGGTTATCTTTTTCACGTGCATGCTCTTTCCATGCAGCACAAAGATTATCGGACTCAATAAACAAGGGGTTATCCTTGCCTTGCCATACATCCGGACCAATAAAGAACAATTTATCACGAAAAGCGGTTTGCAATGTGTTCGCCCTTGTAGACAGAACAGTGTAGATCCCTCCCACTTTATTGCATACCTCCCAGCTGGCTTCGAAGATATAATCGGGGGTTAATAAATCTTTTACCATATAATTGTTTAGAACTCTTTTTTTATTACGTGGGTGCAAAAATACGCATTATTTATTGAAAAATAATGCTTTATGCAGAAAATATAAGCTAACGGAAGGCAACAAACGTTTGCAAAGTCTTATAAGAAGTTGTTTTAAAGGAAGAAAAAAGTGATATATTTCACTTCAATATCGGCTTCTGTTTTTAAAGTATAACTTTTGAGATAAATAATGTTTCAGAATTAGGTTTAATAATGCGTTAATGTGCCAATTAACTACGCTATCAATTCATTTGAAAGCTATTTATAAAAACAAGAACTCCTATAATATTTCTATTATAGGAGCCAGATTCTTGTCACTTAGCAGTTCTTATATAATACCTGCTGAATGCTTTGATTTATCAATAATCAGATTAAGCCAATGCACTACCGATCAAGAAAGTAGCAGCTAAAGCTACGATAGCGTAAAGCTCTGGAAATACGGCAAGAATCAACGTATTACTAAATACATTATGTCCCTGTCCGATGGCAGCAATACCATTGGCGCAAACCTGTCCCTGACGAATAGCAGAAAACAAAGCAACCAATCCCAAAGCAATACCTGCACCCAATACAGCAGAAGCCTGAATTGCCGTAATCTGAGGAGTAAGAATACCAAAAATCGTCTGGAACATAAAATATCCGGCAAAGCCATACAGCCCTTGTGTACCGGGAAGTGCTGTCAATACAAGGAAGTTACCAAATGCACTATCATTCTTTTTCAACGCGCCGATAGCAGCGTTACCTGCAATAGTTACTCCGTATGCACTACCGATGCCCGACAAACCAACCATTACCGCGATGCCAATGTAGGCAATAAACAAATTCATTTCCATAATCTTAATTTTATTTTTTAGTTTATTATTCTATTTATAATTCTTCGTTTTTAGTACTTATTTCCTAAATGGTTTGTACTCTTTTCCGCCGCCTTCATAACCGGAATTCTTAAAAAACTCTACAAACGTCAGACGCATCGGGTGAACCATTGCCCCAAGTACATTCATAAATATGTTAATGGCATGCCCGATTACAAAGATCAAAACCATCACAATAGGTCCCATAATTGCATTATCAGGACTCATTCCTGTAGCAAGACTATTGAACACTCCCGCCAAAATTCCTCCCGAAAGCCCCAGGGCAAACAGACGAACATATGAAAGAACATCTCCCAAGAGCCCGGTAACCATATTATAGGAATCCCACAAACCGAGTCCGATATTAAGGAAAACATTCTTTCCAGGTGTATTGAAAAGGAAGATCATAACAGCGGCAATACCAAGAATTACCAAATGTATAGTTCCCCCCATTGGCAACACAGCCGGCAACAGTGCAGAAATACCCATAGACACCAACAAGATAATCCAGCCAATAGTAGCAACAGCATACTTAAAGCCAAACTGTATTGTTTGATTTACAGCTTTCAGCACCATACCAAACATAATCTGTACCACACCCAAAATCAGTGAAAGTTGGAACATATCGTTATTATCCATAAATACTGCATGTTTCAGTCGCTGCACAATGGGCCAGTCAAGGTCATAGATATTAGCACCAAAGAAAGTACCCGTCAACAGTCCACAAAAGAAAGTAGATGTAGCCAACACCTGAATCAGTGAGATAATTGATTTAGTTGACGGAGTCAGTTTCTTTGCCATTAGACGGTAAGCTGTAGCACCGATAAACAGGAATAATCCATATCCGGAGTCTCCCAAACAGAGCCCGAAGAAAATCATAAAAAACGGAGCAAAGAATGGAGTTAAATCCAATTCATTATACTTCGGTAACATATACAATTTACAAATCGGCTCAAACCAGGAGAAAAATCCTTTATTATTCAGTTCAATAGGTACATTATCTTCCGGAGTAGGATCAGAAATCTCATAATATACATGAGATGCATCCAGAAAAGCTTCAATCTCTATTTTATTACGGGCAGGGGCCCATCCTTCCAACAGCATTAGTTTTTCACCTGCAGCCTGTTCCGTACTCAACACTACTTTGGAGAACTCTATATTGCTCTGCAGTTCTTTCTGTGCTTCCTTCAAGGCAGGAATATCCTTCTCTGCAAGAGCAGCCAATTTCCGGTCATTCTCAGTAATAGCCTGCTCTGTATCAGCATAGAGCTGTTGCACACGTGTCAACGAATAAACCGGAAGTTTCACCTGTTCTACGTCCAGATCTACCTCTTCTCCTGCTTTCGTTACAGTTATAAAGAATACTTTTGAAGAAATCCGGTTAATCACCATTGCGTGATATTCTGTTTCCCATTCTTCTTTATAATTGCCTTCAGAACAGGTGTAGAAACCGATTGTATACCCAGCATCATTCAGACGCTGAATACTCTCCGGTTCAAAATCACCCCACGCCAACAATGCATCTCGTTCTTTAGCATACACCTGCAATTGCTGAGATAATTTATTCTTTTCAGCCTGCAATGCATCTACTTCATCCAATACCTGCATACCCCGATCTGGAGTCCCTCCCTCTTTAACGGGTAGCGTATCTTTCTCCAGCTTTATATTCTGAAGCAATTTCAAAGTAGCTGCCAGGCGAGATGAAAGCCGAATATTATCTTGCAATTCCGTATTGTCAGCGACACCTTGCTGTTTTTCTACGGTATGTACCACTCCTAGTTCGCGGAGACTATTCAGAAATGACTCATACTCCTTGTGATAAGCAAGGAATGTAATTTTCTTCATTTTCGTAATCATGCCTCTACCTCCTTCCTTTTTTCTTGCTGAGATTTCAGGATCTTCTGCGATGACTTGGACAAGTTTTCTTCATCCTCCATAAATCGTTTTATCTTTCGCAGTGCATCCTGATAGCCCGGTATCTGTACCTTCTCAAAAAGATTCACTTTCTGAGTGGTCTTTTTCCTCGCATGTTCCAACAAGTTCAGCTTGGCCAATATAAATTCTCTTTCGATAGCCGTCTGTGCAAGCTCCTTAAGCAGATGCAGACCATCTGCATACCATTTAGGGGCATTGAACATGCTGTACGGACGTATCTCGAAATCAACATTTTCGAGCAACGGCACGCGTACACCGGCAATCTTTTTTATGCCAAGATGAACATCATTAACCTTTATCAATGAGGCATCAAACTCATTCCAAAGTGCGAACATGGCTTCATAAGCCTGGATTTGTTTCTCCAGTCTCTCCTCCAGATCAGCCGCTTCCGTTTTACAACGTTTCACTTCCATGCGTAGTGCACTCTCCTTATTTTTAATAATAGGAAGCGTACGTACCCGCACTTTCAGTTGCTTTTCAAGCTGCTGAAGGGATGTCTTATTATATTGAAATTTTATAGCCATCTCGTTTATTTTACTATTTAACAATTTACAAATAGACGATTGAAATTACTTCTTTTACTACTACAATCTACATATTCTAATCGTAAATTGTAAATCGTCTAATCGTAAATTTTATTACTTAGGCCAATACTGATCCACCAGTTCCTTCTTAATATTCACCTCTTCCGGACGGAAATACTTACCAAATAATCCCCAAGCTACATCCAACATCTCAGTTGTATCCAGATTAACATCAATGGCAAGTAACTGATTGGAGTAATCTTTGGCAAAAGATAAAGTACGTTCGTCATAGTTAGTAAGGTCGAAACCATTTTCCAGCTTTGTCTTGGCGTTAGCAGCATCGGCATACAGACGTACGGCAGCATTCATCACCTGCGGATGGTCTTTACGAGTTTTTTTACCTGTTACCAACTGTTTCAAACGAGACAATGAACGGAACGGGTCAACAATAACTTTACCAATATCGCTATCACGGCGCAGGAACAACTGTCCCTCAGTGATATAACCCGTATTATCAGGTACGGCATGTGTAATATCGCCACCAGATAACGTAGTTACGGCAATAATAGTGATAGAACCACCATCAGGGAATTGAACGGCCTTTTCATAAATCTTTGCCAAATCTGAATAGATAGAACCAGGCATAGAGTCTTTCGAAGGGATCTGATCCATACGGTTTGACACGATTGCCAATGCATCCGCATAAGAGGTCATATCAGTAAGTAGTACCAGCACCTTTTCATTATTTTGCACGGCGAAATACTCAGCAGCTGTCAATGCCATATCCGGAACCAGCAAACGTTCTACCGGAGGATTCTCTGTTGTATTTACAAAACTGACAATACGATCGAGCGCACCTGCATTAGAGAAGACATTCTTAAAATACAGGTAGTCATCATTCGTCATACCCATACCACCAAGAATAATCTTATCGGTTTCTGCGCGCAATGCCACATTTGCCATTACCTGATTGAATGGTTGATCCGGGTCTGCAAAGAACGGAATCTTTTGTCCGGATACCAGTGTATTGTTCAGGTCGATACCTGCAATACCTGTCGCAATGAGCTCCGACGGCTGTTTACGGCGAACCGGATTCACAGACGGACCACCGATTTCTACTTCCTGCCCTTCAATCTCTGGTCCTCCGTCAATCGGATCGCCAAAGGCATTGAAAAAACGACCGGCAAGCTGTTCGCTCACTTTCAGTGTAGGAGATTTACCCAGAAAAACGACTTCAGCATTCGTCGGGATACCTTCGGTACCTTCAAATACCTGCAACGTCACTTCATCACCGGCAATCTTTACTACCTGGGCCAGTTTGCCATTTACGGTAGCCAACTCATCATACCCTACTCCTGTCGCCTTCAGCGAACAGGTTGCTTTGGTGATCTGAGTAATCTTGGTATATATTTTTTGAAATGCTTTTGTTGCCATTTATATATTTACAATTTATTCCCTACGGTCATGACCATTATTCATTTTTAACACATAGGTACGTTAGCAATTTACAATTTACTATTTAGCAATTACGATTGAAGTTTCTTTTCATCAATCAACTCTTTCAGTTGCTTCCGGAAACCTTCATACTCTTCTGATTTAAACTTCGAGTAGTTCATCTGTTTACAGATATTGATCATCTTCTTAAAGTAATCCATTACTTCATTGAAGTTGTCAAATTCAAACTCTGTATGACAGATATCAATAACCATATCCAAAATAGCTTCCTGACGTTCCATTGGGGTTACAGCATCAATTTCATCAAATGCATCCTGCTGAAGAATAACGAAGTCAATCAATTCAGATTTCCAGAAGATAACATGATACTCTACAGGTACACCGTCATCACCTAAGATGTTAATCTGCTCGGCAATTTCCTTTCCACGTTGCAAACGGGTTTTGATTTCATTTACTTTGCCAATCCATTCATCATTGATATGTTCAGAGATATATGCTTCAAATTCCGGATATTCAATATATTTGGAATAAGAGTCAATCGGGTTCACAGCCGGATAACGTTTTTTATCGGCACGGTCCTGCTCGAGAGCATAAAAACAACGAGCTACTTTCTTTGTATTCTCTGTCACAGGTTCCTTCAGGTTACCACCTGCCGGAGACACTGTACCAATAAAGGTAATAGAGCCAGTTTTATCATTATTCAGCTTCACATATCCTGCACGACCGTAAAAGTTAGAGATGATAGAAGACAAGTCCATTGGGAAAGCATCCGGTCCAGGCAACTCTTCCATACGGTTGGACATCTCACGCAATGCCTGTGCCCAACGGGAAGTAGAGTCGGCCATCAACAAAATCTTCAAGCCCATTGCACGATAATATTCTGCGATTGTCATTGCCGTATATACAGATGCCTCACGGGCAGCTACCGGCATGTTCGAAGTGTTCGCAATAATAATGGTACGCTCCATCAATTTACGTCCTGTATGTGGATCAACCAATTCTGGGAACTCGGTAAAGATTTCCACTACCTCATTCGCACGCTCACCACAAGCAGCGATAATAACGATATCTGCTTCGGCCTGTTTTGAGATGGCATGCTGAAGTACGGTTTTACCGGTACCAAACGGACCGGGAATAAATCCCGTGCCGCCTTCAACAATCGGATTTACTGTATCAATCACGCGCACGCCGGTCTCCAGCAGTTTGAATGGACGTGGCTTTTCTTTATAATTCTTCATAGCACGTTTCACCGGCCATCTCTGAATCATATTTACGTCGATAAGATTACCTTCTTCATCCTTCAATACAGCCATCCTATCTTCTATCTTATAATCACCTTCGTCAGCAATAGACTCAACCGTACAAGTACCCTTCAATGTAAAAGGTGCCATAATTTTCAGCGGCTGAAAGTTTTCATCCACTTGTCCCAGCCATGCCGAAGCTTCTACTTTATCGCCGACTTTTACCAATGGCACAAAATGCCAGACTCTTTCTTTATCCAACGGATATGTATATTCACCTCTTTTGAGGAAAACACCCTCCATCTTGTCGAGGTCATTTTGCAAACCATCGTAGTTTTTTGATAACATGCCCGGACCCAGAGTCACTTCAAGCATGTGTCCTGTAAATTCGGCTTCAGCTCCCACTTTCAGTCCGCGAGTGCTCTCAAACACTTGGACGTATACATGTGAACCTACCACCTTAATCACCTCCGCCATCAGCTTGTCGCCACCAGTTGAGATATAACAAATCTCATTCTGTGCTACCGGTCCGTCAACGACGAGGGTCACCATGTTGGCAATAACGCCACTAACAGTTCCTTTTGTTGCCATATAATTTTAGTTATTTATTTACCTAAATTCTGCGGGAATCTGTACCTCATCCTTCAGCGTATCAATAATGCTTCGGAATAGCTGATTTCCTTTATCTTTGTCCAATGATATCCATCGCTCAATCATTTCCAATTGCAATAAGAAAGCGAAAATGCGTTCAATCGTAAAATAATTGAAAAACGTAGCTTCTTCCATCCAATCCCAACGCAATGAATCAAGCTTCTTTTCACGCTCTACCAGTTCGGTTATTTCACTGATTTTTACTAACTGTTCCAGGCAATCTACCTCACAAGACAACCCGAAGTCGCGAGCACCGGACGTACGCAATGCTTCACAAACCTCTGTATCGCCTACAATATTCTGTGCTATGTCCCATTTATATTTACGGGCCGTAAATGCTACCAGAATATTATTTATAGTCAGATTGAATTCAAACCAAGATGCGATAAACTTATTTCCACATTTCATGGCATACTCGTAGTACAGTGCTGCCAAATGATCTTCATGCAACACAGCACTTTCTGCCGGGGTATTAAAATAATCAGAAATAAAAACAGAGATGTAGGAAGGGAAGTCATTCGGATGAACCTCACCACCTTCTTTTATCACACCGATGTATTCGATAAGTTCTTCCGCAGAGAAATTTCCTCTTAAATCGATAACAGCCTCCTTGTCTTCAAGCAATTTCAAGACATTTGCATTATCAAATTTCAGATAGAACAAATCTATCAGCTTCTGGTCTGAAGAAGAGATTCCGGGATAAATTTCAGTTTTAAAATCGGCTACTGTATAACTCAGTTTACTATCCTCAAGAGTGAGTTCAGGCAAACCGGCTACCAAGTAATAGTATTTACTCATAATCGTTCTCTATTAGAATAGCATTTCTACTAACTGAGGACGCAGAAATTCTTTGAAATAATTCATGAATTCTTCTTCTCCAAAGTTCACTTTATACGAACCGTCTGCCGGAGAAACAGAAAATAATGTTTTAATACCATTTACCTGCTCTATTCTGACACCCTTGTCTAAAAGAGCTTTGGCATTGGCAGCAAAGTATTTCTTCAGCGATTCTGCATCGGCTGTCGAAATAACAATAGGTTCGTCTACACTCCATTGAGAAGCCAAAGCTACAATAAATGCATTCAGAAAATCTTGATTCTGCGCAAATTCCTTTACAGGAGCAGTCACAATCTTATCTGTCACAATAGTAGCGATCTCCGATTTTAGTGCATTCACAGCCTGACCGGCGAACAGCTTTAATTCTGATTTGGTATTTTCTGCCAGTTCATCAGCAGACTTACGAGAGGAGGTAATAATTGACTCTGCTTCCTTATGAGCATCTTCAATAATCTTCTTGGCTTCTTCCTGAGCATTTGCGATAAGACGCTGGGCTTCTTCATTACCTTTTTCTACGCCTTCACGATAAATCTTATCGGTCAACTCTTGAATTTTGTTTTCCATGTTCACGGACTATTTAGAAGTTTATATTATAGTATCTATGTATTTCGATTAGATTCTTGCCAAAAGTACGAATTTCAATCTAATTAAAAAAGGGAAAAGAAGAAGAAAACTGTTCATAAAATAGAAAAGAATAGCCCAAAAGGAGGAAATATTGCAATAAAATGGCATTTAGAATCTATTCTTATACCAAGTAAACCCACATATACAAGAAATAATAATCATTCGGATAGTTATAAAACGCAAATGGGAGCAAAGCAATTCATGCTTTACTCCCATTTGTATCAGATAATCTCGCTTATTATTTCTTGTCACAAGCTTTTTTCTCACATCCTGCTTCTTCTTTGCAACATGCTTTAGTAGAATCGCAAGTAGCAGAATCAGACTTACAGCAAGGAGCTGCAGCTTCTACAGTTTCAACTTCTACTGATTCAGCAGAAACTTCAGTACTTGCAGGTTTATTACCACAAGAAGTTACAGCGAAAGAAAATGCTACTGCAACAGCAGCCAAAAATAATTTAGTTCTCATACTTAAAAATTTGCTTTAAACAGTTATTGATTATTGTCGGTTGCAAATATAAGTAAATAAAATCACTTATACAAAGTATTTTTTTCACCACAGAGTTTTACAGAGGAACACAGAGTTCTTTCATTATTTATTCTGTTTATAGCGGATAGTTAAAACTCTGTGTTCCTCTGTGAAACTCTGTGGTGAATACCAATAACGAAAAATCCCCCTTCCATCAATCATCTTGACGAAAGGGGGGATTCAAAAAACGGCGACTACCTACTCTCCCACTGTTACGCAGTACCATCGGCGTGATCAGGCTTAACTTCTCT
>NZ_JAASHC010000010.1:0-146419 GCF_019734355.1 Bacteroides sp. K03 | reverse complement strand
AAAGGACATATCTTTCGTAGTTAACATTTATTAAAGCAATATTCTGCGGAAACATTTGGTTTTAATAGAGTATACGAGGAACAACTTGAACCTCGTAGAGAAACGACTCGAGACTCTACGAGAAAAAATAAAACCGCCTTAAAAGACGTTTTCGGATGCTAACTGACGACTAAATTCACCCCAATATTAATTGTTAAAAGTATAGTTAAAGAGATTTATAAAGTTGAATTGTGTAACGAATATCAAAAGAACAAGATGTTTTTGTTATGTAATTCTCCGAAAAACCGTACAATGAGAATTCTTAAAACTGGAAATGCCGAAGATTTTTATCACTTGTGAGAAACCTTCCCTGAATTAGAGGATTCCAGAGGATCAGGAATGTCACTTTGTCAAATTGCAAGTAGGTATGTACTGTGTATTTCGATCATAGAACAATCACTTATTAGAACTTACTTTCTTGTTCTTTGCCTTTTCCTTATCAATAATTCAAAAGAAACTTTGTATCTTTGAACACTGTAATGCCTTCATAAATGACGAAAAGGAATGCTATGAATGTCTCCCGAAGTATGATAAAAAACTTCTGTGTATTGGGATTACTACTCGTCTCCCTGTCTACTCTTGCACAACCTCTGGTCTGGAAAGATGCTCCGGATGAAACTTTTGTTTTCAAGCTCAGCGATAAGGAAGTATTGAAACTTCTTAAAGGACGTTTCCGCCCTAAGGACTGGGAGAGAGTGCTTACTACTCCTTTTACTTCTTTCTCGGAGAAATGGGAAGAACAACCCGCTGAGGGACATTTTATTTTTGCCAATATTGAGAGAAATAAAATTAATTATAGCTATCATCCTGTTATTCCTTTTCAGGTATTTCTTTTCAAAGAATATGGCGCACTTACTTTGCAGGTGGTAGATGCCGAAGGTGATATCCGTAATGATGCCAAAGTACGTCTGGATTATAAACGTCTCTCGTATGATAACTCCAGCCAAACATATAGTTATGAAGACTGGTCGGAAGAAGAAGATCATATTCTTACTGTTGAGTTGGATAAGTTTCGGGCTGTTTTCGACCTGAAAAAACATCTCGTTCCTTCCTGGTATTCAGATTATTGGAATCGGGAGGAGAGTCGTCCCAGCTTTTATAGCTATATGATAACAGATAAAAATAAATACAAACCGGGTGAAACGGTTCGTTTCAAATCATATGCCTTGTCCGGCAACAGACACCCATTGAAGCAGGAGCTTTCTTTGTGGATGCGGACAAAGGGATATCAGTTTAAAAAAATATTAACTTTGCTTCCCTATCATCCGGGAGGTTTTGCCGGAGAATTCCAGTTGGACGATTCATTGAAGCTGGAACTCGACCGTCTATACTCTATCCAGTTACGTGATAAACGGGGACGGGTAGCGGCTACTACCAATTTTCGTTATGAAGACTATGAATTGACAGGAAGTAAATTGGAAGCTAAGCTTCATTCGGATGTGCAGTACGCTTCGCAGGTAAATAAGTTGGAGGTTGTTGCGACAGATGCCAATGGATTGCCTTTGCAAGAAATGGAGGTGGAGATCACCGTTCGGCTTCGCACAATACTGCATTCTTACATAAGTGTACTGTCATTGCCGGATACCTTGATGTTTCGCCGTATCAGTCTGGATGCAGCAGGGAAAACGCATCTTGAGATTCCTGCCGATATATTTGGTCCGTCAGATTGCGCATACGAGGTGAATGTACTTTTACTGACGCCGGACAATGAGCGGAGAGAACAACGATGCCGTGCCACTTTTTATCATTCACACTACGAATTGCAGTATCATACCCGGGGGGACTCTTTACGTTTTGCATTTTTAGACAAGGGAGTGGAGAGAAGTGTAGAAGCTGAGTTAATATGTGGGAATGATAAAAAGATCCGGAAGATTCATCTACCTTATGAGCAGAAATTTAGCCAGGCTGCTACGGGTTATCTTTTAAGAGTACCGGCTTTTAACTACGAATCACGTATTGCAGTAGCAGATATGAATAGTCAGTTGGATTTGAAAGGGGAGATAGATAGCGACTCATTGAAAGCTTGCCTGACGAATCCTTTGAAACTGGAGGTATCATGGTATGTCTATCAAGGCAATCAGCTTTTGCAAAAGGGGGCGGGAAAGGAGTTGGACTTGCATATTGGTGACATTGATACTCGAGCGGTTTATTACATTGAAGTGTTCTATTTCATGGGAAATGAAGAGAGATCACTGAAACGTGTGTATCGTGTTTACCCCAACAGCCTGTCTGTGGAAACGAATCTGCCGAAGCGAATTTATCCGGGACAGAGAGTAGATGCTACATTACACGTACGCGATAGATATGGCGAGCCTGTTCCGAATGTAGATCTTACCGCTTTTTCTGTAAACTCTCAGTTGGGATATGATATACCCGATTTGCCTTATTATGGAGCCGAACCACAGGCACGTGAGCAACGGGCGAGCTACTCGATGAAGCAGAAAAACTATTTGTATTCTGCCTCATTGGATTTTGAACATTGGAATAGATTGGCGCATCTTGATCGCTTGCCTTATTATCGGTTCATATATCCTTCCGGGCAATTGTTCAGACATGTGATGGATACACCCGATGGCAGTACTCAGTTTGCACCTTACGTGATGATGGGAGGGAAGTCCGTGACTATTTATGTGATAGAATTGAATGATAAGCCTTGTTATTTTTCGTGGACTAAACAACCGCAAGGATACTCTTTCCGGATACCGTCCGAATCATCCAAACAAAAAGTGACTTTACGCTTGTGTGACAGGGCTATTGTGTTGGATTCTATCTCATTTGAGAAAGGAAAGAAGACCATCCTGAGCCTGGATATGGAGCAGGTTCCGGAGGAAGCAAAAACAGTCTGGCTGAAAACAATCCGGGACAGGCAGGGGCGAACTGTTTTTTCCCGTAAAGAGGAAGAACGGTACCAGTCTTATCTCTGTCGTCTTCCCGTACCGGATGGAGTAGAATATACTTGTCTGGAGGGAGAATTTGGCAAGATGTGTCCGGTTTATCTCAATTACGCACTTCCGCGTATGAAAAGTGTATTGGTTGGTCCGGTAGAGCCGGGATATTGGAAGTATGCCAATGGGGTAGAGTATCGGCACGAGGGTGGTTTTGCTTATGAATTTGAAGGCAATGTGGTTTATAAATATTCAGAAGAGCTTTGTCCTGAATATCTTAGTTTTTCATCTACTGATGTAATAACCAACCTGAATGATTTTTATTTCACACCGGAAGTATTTCGGCAGTTTGTAGAGAAATGCAGGCAGAGAAATGCCTGGCATCCGCAAAACATCTGCATTGCCCAATCGGATAAAGCGCTAAATCTTCGGTTACCCGTAGAAAAAGACTCTACCGGAGTGGCTGGTTTATTATTTGAAGATCGGATTACCCGGAAAGTTTCTTATCCGGATATGATTGTTAAAAATGGGAACAGGAATCTTGAGATCCCTACAGGTGTATATAATATTATTGTTCTTTATAATAACGGGAAATATCTGAAACGGGATAGTATTGAATTGCGTCCTTGTCATCATGTGGATATCAATATGGAAATGTCGGTATGGCACGAGCGGGATTCTCTCTCTTCACAGTGGTTGGCATTGCAAAGACACCTTGGTACGTTCTCTTTGAAACCGGCTTATCGTGAATTAAGGCTGACGAAAACGCGTTGGGCAGGCAGAGATAAAGTGTCTGGTTATGTATATATTGAAGGAGATGACGAACCGTTGACTGGCGTTTCGGTCGTAGAGAAGGGAACCAGAAATGGTGCTGTTACAGATATTGACGGATATTTTGAGTTGATGTGCGAACGTGGAGGTAATAGTACGCTGGAATTCAGTTTTATCGGAATGCAAACAAAGGAAGTGGAAGTAAGGCCTAATACGGAGTTGATTGTTATGATGAAGGAGGATAATTTGGCGCTTGATGAAGTAGTAGTAACGGGGTATGGAACCAGAGTCCGGTCTGCTCTCGCTGGTTCTGTGAGTGGTCTTTTAACTACAACTACGAGAAGTGGTGCTGATGCTATCCCTCCCGAAGAAGAACTTCCGGATGAAGAGGCGAAAACTTCTGAAGAGGCTGAACATAAGCTGTATGATGAATTGATGCAACTGAACGGGCTTCGTCGTAATTTCTCTGATGTAGGTTTTTGGGAACCGAAGTTGTATACGGATAAAGAAGGCAAAGCGCAGTTTAATGTGACTTTTCCTGATAATATAACAAAATGGGATGCAGTGGTTTATGCTATGAATCGTAAACTGAATTCCGGTACTTACCGTCAGTCGATACAATCCTACAAACCGCTGATGGCGGAATTGAAAACACCGCGTTTCCTGACTGTGGGCGATACAACTAATTTTACTGGGACAATACGTAATTATACGAAAGAGGAAGAGGTAAAAGGGAGTACCGTTTTTTGTGTTGAGGCCGACACGTTGATGAGACAGGAGGTAAGATTAAAAGGAACTTATAGTATAGGATTGCCTGTGCAGGTTACCACGTCGGATAGTATGAAGGTCGGTTATATTTTTACTCGTGACGATGGTTACAGAGATGGAGAAGAGCATATGATTCCTGTAGTTGCACAGGGGACTGAGTTGTCAAAAGGATCTCTTTGTGTTTTGCAAAAGGATGAAACGGTGAAGGTGAAAGCCGGGCCGGGGGAGGAAGTCAGGGTGGAACTTAGCGGAAGCCAGTTAGATAGTTATCAGGATGCTGTTAATTATTTAGGGAGATATCGTTATTGGTGTAATGAACAATTGGCTTCTAAACTGATAGGGCTGTTGGGACAGAAAAAGATAGCTTATTATAAAGCTGAAAAGTTTACGGGTGAGAAGGAGATAATAAAGATTATTCGCCGTCTGGTCAATAATCAGAATGACGAACAGCTTTGGGGATGGTGGGGACGTACGACAGAATCTTCTTTATGGATGTCGGGACATATTCTGAAAGCCTTGAAGATGGCTATGGAAGATGGTTATGAGGTTCGGATTAACTTAGATAAATTGAGAGTACGTTATGAATTGGCACAGCCTTTCAGAGGGAAACGATTAGAGGATGTATACCTGTTGCATGCTTTGTGGTATTGGGGGGCGGAACAGGATTATGCGGCAATATTCCGCTTGCTGAATCCATTGGTAGAGCAATGTGAGGCAAAAGAAAATGCCTTAAAAGAAGCTGATAAATCGTATTTACCTCAATCCTGTCTCAAAGAAAAACTGTTGCTTTGGGAGATGTTACAATCGCAGGTTAGTGTGGCCGACAGTATTCGCAGGTACCTGAAAGAAGATGCGCTGGGTGGAGTATATTGTACGGACGACCGAAGATTATCCTACTGTGATTACACCGGATTGGAAAATACGCTGATCGCTTATCGGATAATCAAGAGTGAACCTTCTTTGAGTCACTTAAAAGAAGCAATGCAATGGCATATTCTTCGTACGCGAAATACGGGTTGGAATACTTACCAGGCTTCTTTGGCAGTGGCAACTGTGTTGGATGATTTACTGGATGGGCAATCTCAACGAGGTGTTCCGGCAATTGTAGAACTCACAGGAAAGGAAAATCGGCAAATAACAGAGTTTCCTTATACCACCCGTTTAGCTGCCGGCGAGTCTCTGGTGCTGACCCGTAAAGAGGGGATACCTCTAATACTTAGTTCATCTATCGTAAAGCGGGTGACGGAAGCTAATGGCAGTGATGCATTTGAAGTACAGTCTGTTTTTGAGGGTGGTGACCGGTTGAAAGCAGGAGAACCTGCTACACTGGTGGTTACTCTCAATGTAAAGCAAGCTGGAGCAGAATATGTGATGCTGGAAGTACCGATTCCTGCATCCTGTAGCTATAATTCTAAAATAAATAGTAATATTTCGGAGGTACATCGCGAATATTTTAAAGAAAAAACCGTTATCTTTTGTGAGAAGTTACCAGTAGGAAAACATCTTTTCCGCATTTCGTTGCTCCCGCGTTATACAGGGACCTATTCACTTAATCCGGCGAAAGTGGAGTTGATGTATTTTCCGGTAGTGAATGCAAATAATGAGATACGTAATATACAAGTCACAGAAAGAAGAACAGAATAAATTATGAGATATATTGTTTCAGTCGTACTTTTTATACTTGTCTTGACCTCCTGCAAGAGGGATACTCCGCGCTATGTAATCGGTATGTCTCAGTGTAGTGATGACAGCTGGCGGCATAAGATGAATGATGAAATATTGCGCGAAGCTATGTTTTATGAAGGGGTGTCTGTAGAGATACGTTCGGCACATGACGATAACCGGAGGCAACAGGAAGATATTCAGTATTTTATTGATAAGAAGGTGGATCTGCTGATTGTTACGCCCAATGAGGCAGCACCGATTACACCAATAGTGGAAGAGGCTTTTGACAAAGGTATTCCCGTGATTGTGGTGGACAGAAAGATTCTTTCTGATAAATATACTGCTTTTATGGGAGCAGATAATTATGAGATAGGGCGCGAAGTAGGAAAATACCTTGCTGCCAAACTGGGTGGTAAAGGAAACATAGTAGAGCTTACCGGCCTGAGCGGTTCAACTCCGGCTATGGAGAGGCACCAGGGATTTATGAGTGCCATTAGTCGTTATCCGGATATCCATCTGCTGGCCAGGGCCGATGCTGCATGGGAACGTGAACCGGGACGGATCATTATGGATTCTTTATTGCGGATTTATCCGAAGATAGATGCCGTATACTCCCATAATGACCGCATCGCACCGGGAGCTTTTGAAGCGGCTGAAAAGCTGGGGCGGGCTAAAGATATTGTTTTTGTGGGTATTGATGCCTTGCCGGGCAAAGGGAATGGAGTAGAGTTGGTGTTGGACAGTGTGTTGGATGCAACCTTTATTTATCCTACCAATGGAGATAAGGTACTGGAAATGGCAATGAACATTCTCGAAAAGAAGCCTTTTGCACGTGAAACCACGATGGAGACTGCCATTGTAGATCCGGTTAACGCTCCGGTAATGAAGCTCCAGACTGCTCATATCGCTGAGTTGGATAAAAAGATTGAAACGCTGAACGGACGTATCAGTGGTTATCTCTCCCGCTATGCCAATCAGCAAGTGGTGCTTTATGGTAGTTTGCTTGTATTACTGCTGGTAGCCGGATTGTTGCTGGTGGCTTATAAAGCGCTTCGTGTCAAAAATAGGTTGAATATTGAACTGTCCAAACAAAAGAAGCAGCTTGAAGAGCAGCGGGATACTCTCTCCGAACAACGTGATCAGTTGATACAGCTTTCGCATCAGCTGGAAGAAGCTACTCATGCCAAACTGGTGTTTTTCACAAATATCTCTCACGATTTCCGTACTCCGTTGACATTGGTTGCCGACCCGGTAGAGCAATTACTTGCAGACAAAGACCTTTCCGGTGATCAGCATCGGTTGTTGTTGCTTGTTCAGCGCAATGTGAATATTTTGTTGCGTCTGGTCAATCAGATTCTGGACTTCCGTAAGTACGAGAATGGCAAAATGGAGTATACTCCTGTCGCGATAGATATGTTGCAGTGTTTTGAAAACTGGAACGAATCTTTCCTTGCAGCGGCACGTAAGAAGCACATTCGCTTCTCTTTTGATAGTATGCCTGATACAGATTATCATACACTTGCCGATGTAGAGAAATTAGAGCGGATTTACTTTAATCTTCTTTCCAATGCGTTTAAGTTTACACCGGAGAATGGAAAGGTTACGGTTCGTCTTTCCGCACAGGAAAAAGAAGGGCAGAACTTCTTTCGTTTTACAGTAGCCAATACCGGCAGCCTTATCTCGGCAGAACATATCTGTAGCATTTTCGACCGTTTCTATAAGATAGATATGCATCATGCAGGGTCGGGTATCGGGCTTGCATTGGTCAAAGCTTTTGTAGAGATGCATGGTGGTACGATACAGGTAGAAAGTGACGAACGTCAGGGGACGATCTTTACGGTAGAACTACCGGTATGTAGTTGTACGCCAGTTGCCGATACATTGTCTTTGGAAGTGTCCGGCCAGGAATTGCCTGTTGAGTTTTCAGAAGATGAAGAGGAACAGGAGTCGGGCTATGATTCATCGCGGATGTCTGTGCTGATTATTGATGATAATGCGGATATACGTTCGTACGTCCATGGACTGCTTAAGGCAGAATATTCTGTGATTGAGGCTGCCAATGGTTCCGAAGGTATCCGGAAGGCAATGAAGTATGTACCTGACTTGATTATCTCGGATGTTATGATGCCGGGTATGGATGGTATCGAGTGCTGCCGCCGGTTGAAGAGCGAGCTGCAGACGTGTCACATTCCTGTGATATTACTGACTGCCTGTTCGCTGGACGAACAGCGTATACAGGGCTATGACGGTGGGGCAGATTCATACATTTCCAAACCTTTTAGTTCACAGTTGCTGCTGGCACGTATCCGTAATCTGATAGATTCGCACCAACGGTTGAAGCAATTTTTTGGTGATCGGCAGACATTGGCAAAGGAGGATATCTGTGATATGGATAAAGACTTTGTTGAAAAGTTCAAGACGATTATTGAAGAGAAGATGAGTGATTCCGCGTTGAATGTAGAAGACTTAGGAAAAGATATGGGACTAAGCCGTGTACAGCTCTATCGTAAAATAAAATCGTTGACCAATTATGCTCCTAATGAATTGCTGCGTATGGCACGTCTGAAGCGGGCGGCTTCCTTGTTGGCTTCTTCAGAACTGACGGTGGCGGAGATTGCTTATGAAGTGGGATTTACTTCTCCTTCTTATTTTACAAAGTGTTATAAGGAACAGTTTGGGGAGAGTCCGACGGAGTTTTTGAAACGTAAAAGATAAAGAAACGGAATGAAAGATTATAAGGTTGGTAAAGAAACCATGTCCGATACCTTCTGCCGGGAGGTGTATGCAGTGGTACAGGATATTCCTGCCGGGAAAGTAATCTCTTATGGAGAGATAGCCGCTTTGCTGGGAAAACCACAATGTTCACGCATGGTGGGACGTAGTTTGAAGCAGGTACCGTCTGACTTGAATCTTCCTTGTCACCGGGTAGTCAATGCGCAGGGTAGGCTTGTTCCCGGGTGGGAAGAGCAACGGACCTTGTTGCAACTCGAAGGTGTCTGCTTCAAAAAGAGTGGCAATGTAGATATGGCCCGGTGCCTATGGAAATACGATGAAATACGTTAATACATACAAATAAAATATCAGATATATCATGAAGAAATTATTATCTCTTCCTCCGAATCTGGTGCACTGCTTTCATGAACTGGAAGAAGTAGATGCCTCAGAATGGTTTTGTACTTCCGATCCAGTTGGAGCAAAGTTAGGTTCGGGTGGTGGAACAACTTGGTTGTTGCAGGCATGTCATGAGAATTATGCTTCTAAAGAGTCTTTTTCAAACTGGTTGGGAACTGAGAAACGAATTTTACTACACGCCGGAGGGCAGAGCCGGAGACTTCCGGGATATGCCCCTTCCGGGAAAATTCTTACGCCGATCCCTGTTTTCAGTTGGGAGCGTGGACAGAAGTTAGGGCAGAATCTACTCTCTTTGCAATTGCCGCTTTATGAGAGAATTATGAGTATGGCTCCGGAAAATATACATACACTGATAGCCAGTGGAGATGTTTATATCCGTTCGGAGAAACCGTTACAGGAGATTCCTCAAGCTGATGTGGTATGTTATGGGCTTTGGGTCAATCCCTCATTAGCTACGCATCACGGAGTGTTTGTCTCTGATCGTAAGACACCGGATATTCTCGACTTTATGCTGCAAAAGCCCTCTCTTGCAGAACTGGAAGGACTGGCAAAAACACATCTGTTTTTGATGGATATTGGGATATGGTTGCTTAGCGACCGTGCTGTGGAATTGCTGATGAAGCGTTCTCTTGATACTAATTCCGGAGAGATTACCTATTATGATCTTTATTCAGATTATGGACTTGCATTAGGTAGTCATCCCAAAATAGAAGATGCCGAACTGAATAGCCTTTCCGTCGCTATACTGCCTTTACCCGGGGGAGAGTTTTACCACTATGGCACGAGCCGTGAGTTAATCTCTTCTACATTGGCTGTACAGGATAAAGTGCGTGATCAGCGATTAATCATGCATCGTAAGGTAAAACCCAATCCCGCCATCTTTGTACAAAACGCTTCTACCAGTGTCTCTTTCTCTTCTCAAAATGCCAACTTATGGATTGAGAATAGTTATGTGGGGAAAGGCTGGAAACTGGGATCTCGTCAGATTATTACCGGAGTACCGGAGAATGATTGGGAGATAACGGTACCCGATGGTATTTGTTTGGATGTAGTTCCTATGGGAGAAGCTGGATTCGTGGCACGCCCATATGGACTGGATGACGTGTTTAAGGGCGCATTGGATTCACCCGGTACTCTGTTTACTGGTATTCCTTTTGTTGAATGGATGGAACAGCGTGGCATTACCTGGAATGACATTCAGGGGTGTACGGATGATTTGCAAGCAGCTTCCATCTTTCCAATGACGGAGTCGGTTGATGAACTTGGCTTATTGTTGCGTTGGATGACAACGGAACCTAATCAGGCAGAAGGATGTGTGTTGTGGCTGAACTGTATGAAGTTCTCTGCTGATGAAATTTCTGCCCGTGCCAATCTGCAACGGCTTTATGCTCAACGTACTGCTTTTCGTCGAGAAAACTGGAAGGGCTTGTCAGACAATTATGAGAAGAGTGTTTTCTATCAGCTCGATTTGGAAGATGCTGCCCATGAATTTGTAAATCTCGGACTTGAAGTGCCCCAGGCACTGCCGGATGATACTGCACAGTTATTGCAAATGCATAACCGGATGTTGAGGGCGCGCGTGATGGAGTTGAAAAATGATCCGGGCAGCAAGGAAGAAGAGAAAGAGGCATTCAATCTTTTGCGAAATGGCTTACTAGGGCAGGTTTGCAAGCAGAAATGTAATCCGAAGCTGAATGTTTATTCCGATCAGATTGTATGGGGACGTAGTCCTGTACGTATCGACGTGGCCGGTGGCTGGACAGATACTCCTCCTTATTCGCTTTATTCGGGGGGAAATGTGGTGAATCTGGCTATTGAACTGAACGGGCAACCTCCTTTGCAGGTATACGTCAAAACTTGTAAAGAACCTCATGTTGTACTTCGTTCCATAGATATGGGAGCGATGGAAGTGGTGAATACGTACGAAGAGTTGCAGGATTACCGAAAAATAGGTTCTCCTTTCTCTATACCTAAAGCTGCATTGGCGCTAGCTGGCTTTGTTCCTCAGTTCTCGGAGGTGCAATATGATTCTTTGAGGGAACAGTTAGAAGCTTTTGGTGCTGGTATTGAAGTTACATTGCTTGCAGCTATACCGGCAGGTTCCGGACTGGGAACAAGTTCTATTCTTGCTTCTACTGTGTTGGGAGCAATCAATGATTTCTGTGGTTTGGCATGGGATAAGAATGAGATTTGTCGTTGTACATTGGTATTGGAGCAGTTGCTTACCACGGGAGGAGGCTGGCAAGATCAATATGGTGGCGTTTTCTCCGGAGTTAAGTTGTTGCAAACGGAATCCGGATTTGACCAGACTCCGTTAGTACGTTGGTTACCCGATCAGTTATTTACGAATCCTGAATATCGGGATTGTCATTTGCTTTATTATACTGGTATAACCCGTACGGCAAAAGGAATTTTAGGAGAGATTGTTCGTTCTATGTTCCTTAATTCCGGGAATCATCTTGCTTTGTTGTCAGAGATGAAAATACATGCTTTGGATATGAATGAGGCTATTTTACGTGGTAACTTCGCAAATTACGGTAAGTTGGTAGGAAAGAGCTGGATACAGAATAAAGCACTTGATGCCGGTACAAATCCACCGGAAGTGGAGAAGATTATCCGTTTGATTGAAGATTATACTTTAGGGCATAAGTTGCCGGGAGCCGGTGGTGGCGGATATCTGTATATGGTTGCCAAAGATCCGCAGGCGGCCGTTCAGATTCGTCGGATACTCACAGAATATGCGCCTAACCCTTGTGCACGATTTGTAGAAATGACTTTGTCTGACAAAGGGTTACAGGTATCAAGAAGTTAGTTCATGATTGTACGAATATGAATAAATTTACGATTAGACGATTGACGATGTACGATTGAAGTTGCTCTTTTAAAAGCCTGTTTCAGCGCTATTAGAGATAGAGTAATCCCAATCGTACATCGTCAATCGTCTAATCGTAAATTTATTTATTCCTGTATGGTTATGTAAGTGAAAGTAATCTTTTCGTGATGATTTTATTTTCGTATGTGATGCGGCATCTCTTCCGGAAGTTCCATTGATATTTCTACCAGACCACCTACTATCCCTTCGTTAAACCAGGGTGTTTGATAGATCATTTTCTTGATGCCATTTTTCTCTATCGTGTAGGCATTACTGCCACCTGTTGCCAGCATCTCACGTATCTTCTCCTGTGATTGTAGATTGTGGCAATCGAAAAGATTCTTGCCAATCAGATCACCGTGTTTGGCAAATGTTTTACATGCTTTATCATTCATAAAAAGGATAACTCCTTTGGTGTCACATACTGTGACAGCACAATTCATTTCTTTAGCCCATTCGTACATATTGCTTATTCTCCTTTTTTAATTTTACTCAGCAAAGATAGTTCTATGATTTAAAAAAGAAAAGGGAGAAACCCTTTTAAAATGTCTCTCCCTTCTTAAATAGATTATTTAATAATGACTTTCTGCAAAAGCTTATCCACTTTTATCAAATAAATACCCGAATGATCTATCTGTATCATTTCCATATCTTTTGCTTTATGAATAACTGTTTGGCATACGCCCTGTAAGTTATATATGGAGATCATTTTTTCTTGTGCATTTTCTATCCAAAGAGAAGAGCCTTCTACTCTTATGCAAATATTGCTGGAAGTTGATATGTCTTCAATACCTGTAGGCGTTGTAGAAAATGTCCCTATTTGTTCGGATAGGGTTTTATTAGATTTATCATTTGCAATTAAGCTATAATAATAGGTAACTTCCGGTTTTAAATCCGTCACACGGAAAGAAAGTTCGGAGGCTGTACGAGTGACTAATTCGCCTTCTGCATCAAATTGATAAGAAGCGATCTCTTTCTTCATATCTATGTCCGAATATATTTTTAATATGTATTCATTCGTATCATCTATTGTTTCCCATGTAAAATTAACTGCATTACTTTCTGTGTTGATGATCAGTGAATTTTCATTTTGTACAGGTATAAATACGGCTAATAAATTTTTGTTTTCATTGATAGCAAAGGAGTAATTATCTTCTTCGCTAACTATTTCTCCGTTATCCATCCAACATTTGAAACGATAGCCGGAGTTTGCTCGTGCTGACAAGTTTACTATGACTCCTTGCTGGTATTCAGTGATTCCTAAAATAATACCTGCATTCAATATATTTTTAGTCACATTAACAGTCAGGGGTGCTTCTTCCTGCATATAGAAAAATTTCTTCCAGCCATCACTTGCCTTATAGAGGTCTGTAGTGTTATAGGGGATGTGGAGTTTACAAGTGGTGACTCTGATTCCGGTAAAACTATTGTCGTAGGCAGCAGCGGGAGCAGCTCCCTTGCAATAGATATCAGTTAAACCAGCACAACCGTAAAGTGCTTTTTCACCAATCATGTATAAAGTATAAGGAAGTGTGATTTCTTTAATGGTAGAACAACCATAGAAAGCACCATATTGAAGCTCTTCACATTCTTCTGTAACTGTTACTTTCTTTAAATTGACAGGTAAATAATACGTTTTAGATTTGCTATCCTGATAATATTGAGTAACAGCTTTCATTCCGGAATTAGAGTCGGCACTAAAAAGATCGCCAAATAATCCTTGTACCCCTGTAGCGGTTTCTTTTACTCCTGTACCAACAAAAGGGATAGTGAGTTCTTCCAGTTTACTTAAATTAGAAAGCATCTCGCTACTTAAGCCTTCAAGACTACCTATATTTAAAGAAATAAGAGATTTTGGAAAGCTCCAGGTTTCCATACTTTTTACTTTCGGCAAAAGTAGTATTTGTAATTTATCACAGTTATTTAAAAAACCTGACTCTGTAGAAGTAGCTACGGGAAGGCTTAGAACTTCAAGGTTAGAGCAATTTTGAAAAGCATACTTTCCTATAAAATCGACCAGCGAAAGATTGACATTTTTGAGATTAGTACAGCCATAGAAAGATTCTTCACCAATGGAAGTAGCTACAGGCAAATCTACACTTTTAAGATTAGTACAATTGGAAAACGCATTCTTATCAATTGATGTAGCTATGGGTAAACTTATATTTTTAAGGTTTGTACAACCAAAAAATGTATTATCTCCAATAGAGGTGGCCATAGGAAGATTTGCAACTTTTAGATTTGAACAACCATTAAAAACGCCATAATACCAATAATTATATCCACCATAACGACAAGAAAAATCCGATTGTTTCGTCACATTTATTTCCGTTAGCGACGACGGAATATAATAACTGTAAATCCAAGATCCATCACGCCCGTATGTAACAATGATATAACCTTGTTCAGGGTTTATTGTTTTGTAGTTATTTTTTGATTCAAACAGAGAGCCGAGATGATGCCGTAGATTAAGAGAAGAACCAATAAATGGTAAAGAGAGTTTCTGCAAATTGCGACAACCTGAAAAAATAGAATTTCCTATTTCAATAACGTTATTGGGGATAGTGATAGATGTTAACTCGGTACAGTCGGAGAAGGCATAATTCCCTATGCTGATGATCTGATCAGGAACAGTATAAACTGATGATTTAGCATTGAGATAAGCCAATAGTTTTGTTTTCTCTTTATTACATAAGAGACCATCGAGGGTAGAAAATGATTTATTATTATCTGAAACAATGAATTCTTTCAAATGAGTGCAATATTTAAAAGATTGAGGATCGATAGTAGTTACACTACTTGGTATTTCAATAGAGAGTAAACCGTTGCAACC
This sequence comes from Bacteroides sp. K03, assembly GCF_019734355.1. Lineage (NCBI taxonomy): Bacteria > Pseudomonadati > Bacteroidota > Bacteroidia > Bacteroidales > Bacteroidaceae > Bacteroides > Bacteroides sp. K03. The sequence continues at coordinate 131,454 of NZ_JAASHC010000010.1, read as the reverse complement.
ATAAAATGCATATTTGCCTATACTAACCACACTATTAGGAATTGTCACCGAAGTTAGGTTATCACAGCCATAAAAAGTATTATATTTGATATTTGTCACGCTATTTGGGATAGAATAAGTCTTTGATTTTGCATTGGGATAAGCCACTAACTCTGTTTTATCTTTATTGAACAAGACGCCATCCATAGTAGAGAATAAAGGATTATCATCTGAGATTATAAATTCTTTTAACCCTAAACAGCCTGCGAAATATATTTGATCTATTCTTTCTAAACTATTAGGGGTTGTAATGGAAGTTAAGTAGGTGCATCCTTCAAAGGCATAACTACTAATAGTCTCCACTCCATCAGGAATAACATATGAAGTCGATTTTGCGTTGGGAGGATAGGCGTATAGCCATGTTTCGTTAAATGCAAACAGAACACCCTCCTTTGAGGAATACTGGCTGTTACCAGAAGATACACTGAAATACTTTAAAGCTTTGCAACCGGAAAAGGCATGATTTCCTATAGATGATACATTCGACCCAATAGAAATAGAAATTAATTGGGTACAATCTCTGAAAGCGTTATCACTAATAGAGTTAACAGAGTAGTATATATCGCCACGTACTACTGTTTGTGGGATTGTGACTTCACCCGAATATGAATTAAAATTGGGGCTTCCATAAGTTACTTCTACACCGGGTGAGAGTAAATTATAATAGATTCCATCTTTTTCAAAATCATACGTCCATCCTTTGACTGTCAATAGTAAATAGCACAATAGTAGTAGGCTTTTTTTCATAATATAAATTGTTTGTTGTTTTGCTGTTTCCTCTATTCAGCGTCTTATTTTTTTTATTATAAAGGGGCGTGGGAATGATTAATGTCATATTCTATAGTATAAAAAGATGATTTTCTACGATGAATAGGGCATTAAAACGCTCTTTATGTCTTCATAAACCTTAATATTCAGAACTAAAATAATAGAGAAGGGGAGGAAGTTATAGTTAAAAGAATTTCTATTATTTAAATAGGTAATCTCCTCTTTTATCTACTACTTCTCCCCTCTTTGGTATCTCTTCTTCTCAAAGTAGGAGAGTGGATTTATATTTATTGTACAATCACTTTGCCTGTACTGATAGCCTTCCCCCCGGATACTACATTATAGATATACATCCCTTTCAGACGGTGTGTCGGTACTTTTACTTCACTGCTTATGATAGCCTGGCGATAAACCATGTGACCGCTCTGATCACATAATTCAATGAAATTACCGGAAGCTACATTCTCTTCTCCCACTTCGATAGTAAATGTTTCGTTCTGGCGTACCGGATTAGGATATCCTTTAAATTCAGCCATTTTGGTGAATTTAATGCCTGAGCTATTGCCTTTTATTATTTTATAGAAAGTAGTAAGTGTTAGGTCACTGCTATTGTGGGCACGTTTCTCGCTGAGTATATAATGGTTATCTCCCATTTTTACAACATTTAAGTATGAGTAAGGTTGGCCGGAACCGGGATAATCAGTAATTGCATCTGTTGGAATTTCTGTTAAGACCTTTCCATTTTCATCGAGGATCTCAGCTTTGGTCAGTTTCCATTCTTTTCGTTCGTAAGACTCACTATTTTCAACTGTATAGACATAGGTACCCCGAATATATTCCCATTTTTCATCATTATTGAAAAGTGTTTGAGTGGCAGGGCTCCCTTCTCCACCATCATGTTCTGCATTTACCATTTGGTATTCAATTAGTGAATATACGGTTGCTCCAATATCAAAAGACTGATTGTAATCATGTTCTACATCTTTTACTATGATATTTTTCACATTGTGTATTTCGTCATTGTAAATACTGATTGTGCGGTCTGTTTTGTTTTCATTATCTAATATGGAAAAGAAGTAATCTTCATTTACGAAATTGTGAATAAAGTAACAGGCCTTTTCGAATACTTGGGGTTCTCCAAAACTTTGCCCTTGCACATTTAAAGCTATTGCAGTAAATATGCCAAATAATAGTTTCTTCATTTGTTCTGTTTGTTTAAATAATTGTTGTAGAAAATTGATGTGTAAATGAGATTGATAGAACTTATTGTACTATCACTTTGCCTGTACTGATAGCCTTACCTTCAGATACTATATTATAGATATACATCCCTTTCATACGGCGTGTTGGTACTTTAACTTCACTGTTTGTGATAGCCTGGCGATAAACCATGCGACCGCTCTGATCACATAATTCAATAAAATTGCCGGAAACTACATTTTCTTCTCCTACTTCGATAGTAAAAGTTTCGTTTTGGCGTACCGGATTAGGATAACTTTTAAAGCTGGCGGTTTTGGTGAAGCTTACACCCGATCCTCCTTTGCTTTTATTGAGTTTCCAATAGGAGGTGTTGTAAGCTGGTTCTCCGGGATCAACAGGCCCATTGAGTTCTTCGTCATTCACTATGTAATAGTTGTCGCCAATTTGGGTTAATTCAACCGATATCTCTAACATATCATATCCTGCATAGAACTCGACAGCTTCTACAGGGAGAGTGCCTAATATTTCTCCGTCTTCATTGATAACTTCTGCTTTTTGAAGTATATATTCATATCGCTCACCTGTCGTCTGCTTTTCGAAAGTACAAAATACATATTCTATTTTGTCATCGTCATTGAATAGATACTGGCTCAATAAAGAACCACTATAGGCATCATATCCGGTTAAATTATCCATGTCTAAATCGACAATGCCATAAGCCATGTTATCTTCACGATTAAAAACGGCATTCTTTACAGTGAAATTTCTGAATTTCTGTAATTCATCATTATAGATGTCAACAATGTAATCTTTGTTACTTTCTGTGATGGTATACAGAAATGGTTTGTCGACAAAAAAATGTGCGATTTCACTTCTTTCTTTCATCACTACCGGTGTATCGGTTAAACTCTGCCCTTGCACATTCAAGGCAAGTACAGTAAACATCCCAAGTAATAGTTTTTTCATAATAATGTTTGTTTTTATAATTAAAATGTGACACGAAGTTAGGCATTTATATGTAAAGTATAAAACCCTATTTTGGAGAATGATGCCTGTTTGGATATATTCAGGGGCTATTGGTGCTTATTTGATGGTTATGTTGCAAAAAAAGATTGCTCGTTTGTGTAACTTTTCTTTTCTGATGAAGTAAGAGTGTCTGAACAAAAGCTAAAGAGGCATTGTTCTATTTGTACCGTGAGTTCAATACACACTACGTGATATTTCGTTAAAACTATCATTCATACAGAACTCTCACCAGTATATTTTACTGCTCAAAATGTGTATTTATTAACCTCTATATCGGGAGGCGAAAGCCTGTTGTTTAATCGGAACTTTATGAGACATAAAGAAGGATTTCTATGGCTATTATTAATTATCTTAATATTATTGTATATGAACAAAATAAACATCAAAGATTTGTACCTTATTTTTGGAAATGAGAAGCAGAAGGCACTTCGATTATTGAAAGAGGGGAGAAGCAAAAGCGAGATACTAAAAGCAACCGGATGTACGGTGGCTGTGAAAGAGGCAAACCTCTCGATTGACGAAGGAGAAATATTTGTTATTATGGGATTGTCAGGGAGTGGTAAATCTACTCTGTTGCGTTGTATCAACCGGTTGATAAAACCAACTTCGGGCGAAGTGGTAATCAATGGAACCGATATCGCTAAGGTATCCGACAAGGAATTGTTGCAGATACGGCGAAAGGAACTGGCTATGGTTTTCCAGAATTTTGGTTTGTTGCCCCATCGTACAGTACTGCATAATATTGCTTTCGGACTGGAACTACAGGGCGTAAAAAAGGAAGAAAGAGAGCGAAAAGCGATGGAGAGTATGCAACTGGTAGGGCTAAAAGGGTATGAAAATCAAATGGTTGGTGAATTATCCGGTGGTATGCAGCAACGTGTAGGACTGGCACGTGCATTGGCTAATAACCCGGAAGTACTACTGATGGATGAAGCTTTCTCTGCTCTTGATCCTTTGATTCGCGTACAGATGCAGGATGAACTATTGGCTTTACAGGCTAAAATGAAAAAGACAATTGTATTTATTACTCACGACTTGAGTGAAGCTATTAAGCTGGGAGACCGTATTGCTATTATGAAAGATGGAGAAATAGTACAGATCGGTACTTCGGAAGAGATACTGACAGAGCCTGCCAATGCTTATGTAGAACGTTTTGTAGAAAACGTGGACCGTAGTAAGATTATTACAGCAGCTTCGGTGATGATTGATAAACCGCTGGTAGCGCGTTTGAAAAAAGAAGGTCCGGAGGTATTGATTCGTAAGATGCGTGAACGTAACCTGACGGTGCTTCCGGTAGTGGATACTGGTAACGTATTGGTAGGAGAGGTTCGATTGAACGACTTGTTAAGGCTGAGAAAGGAACAAGTGAAGTCGATTGATTCTGTGGTACGCCATGAAGTGCATTCTGTATTGGGGGATACGGTTCTTGAAGATATTCTGCCGTTAATGACGAAAACTAATTCACCTATTTGGGTGGTAAATGAGGACAGGGAGTTCGAGGGAGTGGTTCCACTGTCGTCTCTTATCATTGAGGTGACTGGAAAGGATAAAAAAGAAATTAATGAAATTATTCAAAATGCAATAGACTTATGATAAATATCGGAAAATATATAGAGATGGCCATAAACTGGCTTACAGAACATTTTGCTTCTTTCTTTGATGCACTAAGCATGGGCATTGGAGGATTCATTGACAGTTTTCAGCATGTATTATTCGGGATACCGTTTTATATTACTATTGTGGCGCTTGCCGTGCTTGCCTGGTTTAAGACAGGTAAAGGAGTGGCTGTATTTACATTGTTGGGATTATTGTTGATTTACGGTATGGGATTCTGGGAAGAGACGATGCAGACACTTGCACTGGTACTTTCTTCCACCTGTCTTGCTCTGTTATTGGGGGTACCGTTGGGTATTTGGACCGCCAACAGTGATCGATGTAATAGGATAATGCGGCCTATCCTCGATTTTATGCAGACGATGCCGGCTTTTGTTTATCTGATTCCGGCAGTATTGTTCTTCGGGTTGGGGACAGTGCCGGGCGCCTTTGCAACTATCATTTTTGCGATGCCTCCGGTGGTTCGTCTTACAGGATTGGGGATACGTCAGGTTCCTAAAAATGTAGTGGAAGCTACACGCTCGTTTGGGGCTACTCCCTGGCAATTACTTTATAAAGTGCAATTACCATTAGCGCTACCTACCATATTGACCGGTGTAAACCAGACTATTATGATGTCTCTTTCAATGGTTGTTATTGCTGCGATGATCTCTGCCGGTGGACTGGGAGAGATTGTCTTGAAAGGGATTACTCAAATGAAGATAGGCTTGGGATTTGAAGGAGGTATAGCTGTGGTTATACTTGCTATCGTTCTGGACCGTATCACGCAGGGGATGGCACAAAACAAAAAGAAATAATAGAGGATATGAATACTAAGATAAAAATTATTGCAGCAACCTTACTTGCTGTATTCCTTTTCAGCTCGTGCACAGGAGGAGGTTCTGATAAAAAGATAAGTATTGCTTACGCCAATTGGGCGGAAGGTATTGCAATGACGCATCTGGCAAAGGCCATCCTTCAGGAGCAGGGATATGATGTGAAATTACTAAATGCCGATCTTGCTCCTATATTTACTTCACTTTCCAGAAAGAAAGCGGATGTTTTTATGGATGTTTGGTTACCGGTAACAATGAGTGATTACATAGAGCAATATGGTGATAAACTGGAAATAATAGGTAATATATATGATGAAGCCCGTATCGGACTGGTTGTACCGGAGTATGTAACTATCAATTCAATTGATGAATTGAATTCTCAAAAGCTGCGTTTTGGTTCGAAGATTATTGGTATCGACGCAGGGGCAGGTATTATGCAGGCTACAGAAGATGTTATTGAAGATTATAATCTGGATTATAAGCTGATGACTTCAAGTGGCCCTGCCATGACTGCTTCATTGAAGAAAGCAATTGACAGAAATGAATGGATAGTTGTCACTGGCTGGACACCGCATTGGATGTTCGATCGTTTCAAACTGAAGATATTGCAAGATCCCGAGAATATTTATGGTAGTGCAGAGAATATTCATATCATTACCTGGAAAGGTTTTCCGGAGAAAGATCCGTTTGCTACTCAGTTTTTCAAGAATATTCGTCTGACAGATGAACAGATCAATTCTTTGATGATGGCTATGGAAGATACGGAGAAAACAGAAAAGGAGGCTGCCCGTAAATGGATAGATGAACACCGGGAATTGGTGGATAGCTGGATTCCAAAAGAACAGTAAACAGACAAAAAGGCGGAAATCCTTTCGGATTCCCGCCTTTCTTTTATCTGATAAGTTGAATTACTTATTCGGCAACACCCCAAGCTTGGTTAGCCAAACGCTTGTAGTTGTTGTAACGCCATTTAGCATTGTCCTCAGCTGCTTGGAACAGTTCTTCTGCTTCTGCAGGATATTGCTTCATAACAGATGCATAACGAACTTCACCTTTCAAGAAACCCTTGAACTCATCCCAGTTCGGTTCTTTGCTGTCCAGTGAGAACGGATTTTTACCTTCAGCTTCCAAAGCCGGGTTGTAACGCCACAGGTGCCAGTAACCGCACTTAACAGCTTTTTCTTCTTCTTCCTGACTCTTACCCATACCAGCTTTCAAACCGTGGTTGATACATGGAGCGTAAGCGATAATGAGTGAAGGACCTGGATATGCTTCAGCTTCGCGGATAGCTTTCAGAGTCTGAGCTTGGTCAGCGCCCATAGCGATCTGTGCAACATAAACATAACCGTAAGTAGTAGCCATCAGACCAAGGTCTTTTTTACGAACACGTTTACCAGAAGCGGCAAACTTAGCGATAGCACCTACCGGAGTAGCCTTAGAAGACTGACCACCTGTATTTGAGTAAACTTCAGTATCGAGTACCAAGATGTTAACGTCCTTACCGGAAGCGATAACATGGTCAAGACCACCATAGCCGATATCGTAAGAAGCACCGTCACCACCGATGATCCACTGGCTGCGTTTAACGAGGAAGTGAGTCAGACCTTTCAGTTCTTTGCAAACCGGGCAACCTGCAGCAATACCTTGTTCGATGATTGCTTCGATTTGTGGAGCAAGTTCTTTAGTCTTATCTGCATCGTACATGTTTTCGATCCATGCTTTCAATACTTCTTTTGCTTCAGCCGGAGCATTTTCACCTGCAAGAATCTGGTTGAATAGTTTCACGATACGGTCACGCATCTTTTCGTTAGCCAGTTCCATACCCAGACCGAACTCACAGAAGTCTTCGAACAGAGAATTAGCCCATGCCGGACCGTGACCCTTTTCGTTTGTAGTATAAGGAGTTGAAGGTACTGAACCTGAGTAGATCGAAGAACATCCGGTAGCGTTAGCAACCATTTCGCGGTCACCGAACAACTGAGTGATCAGTTTTACGTACGGAGTTTCACCACAACCTGAGCAAGCGCCGGAGAACTCAAACAACGGAGTTGCGAACTGAGAGTTCTTAACGTTAGCTTTGATGTCAACCAGGTGTTGTTTGCTCTTCACGTTGTCAATGCAGTAAGTCCAGTTATCAGCCTGAGCCAATTGACTTTCGAGGTGTTTCATGGTCAATGCTTTGCCACCCTTCTTCGGATTACCCGGACAGATGTCAGCACAGTTCCCGCAACCCAGACAGTCGAGAACGTCTACTTGAATACGGAAAGTTGTACCTTCGAATGCTTTACCTACCGTTTTCAGCATTTCGAAGTTTGCACCCTTCTGCTCTTCAGCATCGAGAACGAACGGACGGATAGAAGCGTGAGGACAAACGTAAGCACACTTGTTACACTGGATACAGTTTTCTGCGTTCCACTCCGGTACAAATGCAGCTACACCACGTTTTTCATATTTAGAAGTTCCCTGATACCAGGTTCCGTCTTCAATACCCTTGAATGCAGATACAGGTAGCAAGTCACCGTCTTGTGCGTTGATAGGACGAACTACTTCATTGATGAATGCAGGATCGTTGTTAGTAGCTTTAGCATCATCTGCCAAGTTAGCCCATGAAGGATCAACTGTCAGTTGTTTGTATTCGCCACCACGGTCAACGGCTGCATAGTTCTTGTTAACGATATCTTCACCCTTCTTACCATAAGACTTCACGATGAATTTCTTCATTTGTTCTACCGCCTGTTCTACAGGGATAACGTTTGTGATACGGAAGAATGCAGACTGAAGGATTGTATTGGTACGGTTGCCCAAACCAATTTCCTGTGCAATCTGAGTAGCGTTGATATAATATACAGAGATGTTATTCTGTGCAAAGTATTTCTTCACTCTGTTAGGCAGGTTCTTAGCCAGTTCTTCACCTTCCCAGATTGTGTTCAGCAAGAAAGAACCGTTTTTGCGCAAACCGCGTGTCACGTCGTACATATGCAGGTAAGCCTGAACGTGGCAAGCCACAAAGTTCGGAGTATTTACCAGATAAGTAGAACGGATCGGAGTATCACCGAAACGCAGGTGAGAGCAAGTGAAACCTCCTGACTTCTTAGAGTCGTAAGAGAAGTAAGCCTGGCAGTGTTTGTCGGTGTTGTCACCGATAATCTTAACAGAGTTTTTATTAGCACCTACCGTACCGTCAGCACCCAGTCCGTAGAATTTAGCTTCGAACATGCCTTCGCCACCCAAAGCAATTTCTTCTTTCTGAGGAAGTGAAGTAAATGTTACGTCGTCTACGATACCGATAGTAAAGTGGTTCTTCGGCATTGGCATAGCCAGATTTTCGAATACAGAGATGATCTGGGCAGGAGTAGTGTCCTTAGAACCCAAACCGTAGCGGCCGCCTACGATAACCGGAGCATTTTCTGTGCCGTAGAAGCAGTCTTTTACATCCAGATACAGAGGTTCGCCGTTAGCACCCGGTTCTTTTGTACGGTCAAGAACTGCGATAGACTTCGCAGTCTTAGGTACAGCAGCCAGGAAGTGTTTTGCAGAGAACGGACGGTACAGATGAACTGCAACCATACCTACTTTCTCACCGTTAGCTACCAGATAGTCGATAGCTTCGCGGGCAGCTTCTGTTACAGAACCCATTGCGATGATTACGCGTTCTGCATCTTCTGCTCCATAGTAATCGAACAAACCGTATTTACGACCAGTAATCTTAGAAATTTCGTTCATGTACTCTTCTACGATAGCAGGAACTGCTTCATAGTAGTTGTTACATGATTCACGATGCTGGAAGAAGTGATCCGGGTTTTCAGCCATACCACGAGCAACCGGAGTCATCGGGTTCAGTGCGCGGGCACGGAATTCAGCCAAAGCTTCCTGATCAACCAGCGGAGCGAGATCCTCATTTTCCAGCATTTCGATCTTCTGGATTTCGTGTGAAGTGCGGAAACCGTCGAAGAAGTTCATGAAAGGAACGCGCGCCTTGATAGTAGCCAGGTGAGCTACACCAGCCAGGTCCATAACTTCCTGTACAGAACCTTCGGCCAACATAGCGAAGCCAGTCTGACGGGCAGACATAACGTCCTGGTGGTCACCGAAGATACACAATGCGTGAGAAGCCAGTGTACGAGCCGATACGTGGAATACGCAAGGCAGGAATTCTCCGGCAATCTTGTACATGTTAGGGATCATCAACAAAAGACCTTGAGAAGCAGTGTATGTAGTAGTCAACGCACCTGCTTGAAGAGAACCGTGAACGGCACCGGCAGCACCGCCTTCAGATTGCATTTCCTGTACCAATACTGTTTCGCCGAAGATGTTCTTACGTCCTGCGGCAGCCCATTCGTCTACATATTCAGCCATTGTAGAAGAGGGGGTGATGGGGTAGATGGCAGCTACTTCAGAAAACATATACGAGATATGTGCAGCAGCCTGGTTACCATCACAAGTGATGAATTTCTTCTGTTTAGTCATAACTAAAAATTAATATTTAAGTAAATAAATCATTTCAAAATTCGCATAGAGAGTGGATATTTCCACGTTTTTCCATTCAGCCCGTTAATGCCTCCTATAATGGGGAAGGCAACTGCCATGATACCGATGAGCAATGTGATCGGCCAGAAAGTGAAGATTACACCTAACGGAGAACCTATTCCACCGATTAGTCCCGGTATGAAACATGCAAAGAATATAGCCAGAAGAATGATTCCGAAAATAAACCAGGAAATATACCAATTCAGGATATATTTTCCCTGTTCGTCCACTTTTTCTGATTTCTCTTTGCCCATAACCCATAGTACAAGCGGTGCGACCCAGCCTACATAGGGGACAAATATCAGAAAATTCATTAATCCTAAGTATGAACTTTCCTGTAACCCGAATGGTAGTGGCTCTGCTATGGGAGGAAAGTCTTCATCATACAGTTTCTTTTTCTCTGTTTCAAATTCTTCTTCAGTCAGTGCTCCTGACAGACGCAAATTGTTTAACTCTTCTAATTTCTTGTAATCCATGGCATTTTATTAAGTGTTAGTATAAAAAGCCGAACATCCAAAGAGGTATCTGGTTACTTCTGCCTATTTCCGCTTTTTGCAAAGCATACGTCACACCGGGATTGTTCTTTATTTTCACCCCTTCGCAACATATCCTGAACGGCATCACTTCATCCACCAGGAACGAGGCATTCTTGTCTCCCTTATATACCTTGTGGTCTTTCCACAATGAATTTACAAAGAAAGTGTCGAGTACGTCTTGTTCTTCTACTTTCACCGGATAAATGGAATACATCAGATTGGAGTTGTGCATCATAATCTTTGACGGTTTCTTGGGGAATTCTTCTCCCTTTGGATATACCAGATTAATGAGGCGAGCATCTGCCAGATACTTGATGTAGTTCATTACCGTAGCACGTGATGTCTGTATATCGGTAGCTAGTTGACTCACATTGGGGGCCTTTGGACCGTCTACAGCCAACAAATATAGTAATTTTTTTATCTTTGAGAGATATTTCAGTTCAATTTGTTTAATAAGAAGAATATCTACCTCTACCATCATATTCATGGTTTTGAGTAGGTTTTCCGAGAAATTACGTTTTTCAAGAAAGAACGGATAGAAACCATGGTGCAGATAATCCTGAAAAAAGTCCAAGGGGCGAACTTTGGAAAGTATCCCTTTGGCTATCTGTTCGTGGTTACTGAGCAGTTCTTCAAGCGAGTAGGCACGGAACTTCATTCCGGTCTGAAGATTTAGGTATTCACGGAAGGAGAATCCCCGCAGGTTATAACTCTTCACAATGTCACGAAGTTCGAGGTTTTCTTCTTTCAGTCGCATCACCGATGAACCTGTGAAAACAATTTTCACATTGGGGAAACGGTCGTAACACATCCGTAGTTCTTTGCTCCAGTCCGGATGTTTGAACACCTGGTCTATCAGTAATACCTTTCCACCCCGGCGTTGAAACTCATTGACGAAATCGACAAGGCTATGGCCGGAGAAATAGAAGTTGTTCATGTTGATAAAAAGACATGAACGGTCTGTTCCGAATTTCTCTTTAGCGTATTGGAGGAGGAAAGTGGTTTTTCCTACGCCACGGGTCCCTTTGATACCAATCAAGCGGTCGCTCCAGTCTATTTCGTCCATTAGGTCACGACGGACAGGAGCATTGGTGTGCTCAACAAGGTAAGCATGTGTGCGGTAGAATGATTCCATTTCTTTTCTTAGGTTTTACGGGTGGCAAATATAGTTCTTTTTCTGTTAATTGCAAAGTAGAGATAGCAAAATTGTACTTTTATTTAAGTAAGTTTGTACTTCATCTACAAGGAGGTATGCTTCCCGTGCGGGAAAAGTTCACCAGGTGATGGTGATCGGAACTGGATTTTGTCGTTTTGTCAAAGTGATATTCCTGTTGTTTCGGGAAGGGTTTTGGGTGATCACCGGGGCGATTGAAACGAAAAAACTCAGTTATTTCAATTAGGGATTTGTTCTTTTGCTACTCTCTTTGTGTGTTGGGTTGCAAATGTAGTAAAAGTTTGCTTATTTTGGGCTGTTTGTGAGAATAAATATTGTTTCTTCTTTCTTTTTGCCTGCCGGATAGATCGATGGGAATTTTGCTAATAAATGGATGCAGGTGAAAAAAAGGGCGGTTTGGAGGCAAAAAGGCTTTCATAGGAAGATAATAAAGTTTTCTTCGGATGAAAAGAGGCTTTTCTCGGTATGATATTGCGATTCTCTTCGGTTGATATTGCGATTCAACTTGACCGAAAGTGCATTGGAATTCGGAGGAAGTACCGGTTTTACTACTGGAAAGTGCTATTTCTTGTGTATATTTGCGAAATGTGAACTGCCTTATTCGCTGGTCTGTCCTTTAGACAGGGAATGCTTGTTAGTCAGGAGTGGGAAAAGATGGATATGTGTAAGTAATATGTGAATAATGAAAATAAAATGATAAATCGTTCTCTCTATATCTTTAATCCGGACCATGATCTGGCATTGGCAAGTGGGGATGTGAATTATATGCCTCCTGCCTCTGCCCGGCAGATGGCGGCAGATCTGGCATTATTGCCGGTATGGTATGCTTCTCCCGGAAGTGCGGTACTGGCACCTTCGGCTTATAATCTTGACTTTCTTCGCGAGATGCAGCAGCATTTGTCGTTACCTGTAGAATTGATGACGGAGCCGGAAGTAGCTTCGGAAGAGAACTTGCAACCGATGCCTTGGGGGTGGAACCCGGCTTTAAGAAAGAGGTTACAACTTTTGGGAGTACTGGAGTCGGAATTACCAGCATTATCTCAATTGGAAAAACTGCGTGTCCTTTCACACAGAAGTCGTGCGGTGGAGTTATTATCTCATTTGCAGTTGGATGAGCTTTTCTGCGGAGAATCTTTTTATCTGACCGCTCTGGAGGAGTGGCAGCAGTTTGTAGAACGGCATTCGTCTTGTTTGCTGAAAGCCCCGCTTTCGGGTAGTGGAAAGGGCTTGAACTGGTGTAAAGGCGTATTTACTCCTTTTATCGCCGGCTGGTGTAAGCGTGTGGCAGCTTTACAGGGTGGAGTAGTGGCAGAACCTATATATAATAAGGTGGCGGACTTTGCTATGGAATTCTATTCGGACGGGAGAGGAAAGGTGGACTTTGTCGGTTATTCTGTATTCTCCACTAATGGCAGCGGAGCATACGAAGGCAATTTACTGCTATCGGATGAAGAGATTGAACGCAGGCTTTCCGTTTATGTCTGCAAGGAAGCTTTCAGCAAGTTAAGGTATCAGTTGGAAGAAGAGTTATCGGCTTGTTTTGGTTTGGGTTATTCGGGGTATCTTGGGGTAGATATGATGATTTGCCGGTTTCCTTCAACGGAGGTAGAATATAGAATTCATCCTTGTGTAGAGGTCAATTTGCGGATGAATATGGGGGTGGTAGCTCACCTCATTCATAAAAAGTATATTGCTTCCGGGACCACCGGACGCTTTTCCATTACTTACCATCCGGTCTCCGGTGAAGCTTTGCAGATACACGAAGAGATGAAGACTAAATTCCCTTTACAGATAAAAGACGGAAGAGTGGTTGATGGTTACATGGCACTGACTCCGGTCATGAATAAAAGTGTGTACCGGGCCTGGATAATGTGTGAGATGACGCTTTGATTATCTTTCTTGTATGGCTTTTCCTTCATTTCCATATCTGTCTATAGCTGTTACTGCAAAGTATTTCTTTCTGTCCCATGGCAGGAGAGAAGTATATACATATTCTGTACCCCGCACACTTTGGGCGATGATATTTTCTGGTTTTGTAGTATCTACAGGATAAGTTTCCGAAGCATAAATGACATAACGGGGGGCATTCACCGGGTCATTGTCTTTGGCAGCTTTCCAGGTCAACTGGGTGTATCCGTCTGCTGTTTCTGTAATACGCAGTTCCTCCGGGGCAGTGGGGGGAACATTGTCCAGCCAGGGCATGGCCGGTTGCAGTGCCGGATAGGCATAAAAGTTTTCTGCCAGTTCATCGTAGACTCCCTGTGTGTTGTCCATTAAGAATTTGGCACGATAATGTCCTTCTCCTGCCAGCTTATGTGCACGAATGAAGTTTATTTGTCGGTCTACGTCCTCCCGTACCCAGTTTCCTTCGCTCGGGTGCAGAAAGTAAATACCTAATCCCGGTATGATCTGCCGTCCGTTAGATTGTTCCTGCCAGTCGAGAGCAAAGGGGTAGAAATTATTTTGGCGGAAATACATCATTGGGTAAATCTGGTCTTGTATACCTTCGCCCAACCAGCCTTGTGGGTCCTGATAGACAGTATGGAAGGCATTCCAGCCTCTGGAAGAGTAGCGTGATGTGTCTTTGTACTTTCCTACCGGGCAGGTACTTACCTTAACCCACGGTTTAATTTCTTTTACACCTTTATATATATAGCGCACAATATCTGTGATATTGTCACGGCGCCATTGGTCCAGCGTTCTGCCTTTTCCATAGCGGCGAAAATCGTAGTTGTCCGGAAAGCGGGGAGCATTCTCCGGATAGCGCAGATAATCAAAGTGTACACCGTCTATATCATAGCGGGTTACGACTTCGCGCACCAGTTTCATTAGGTATTCTTTGGTAGACGGATGCCCCGGATTGAGGAAATATTCATTCTTATAGGGGATGCAGATCTCCTTTCTTTGTTTAGTAACGGATTTATTTCCTAAGCTGGCCACGTGCTTTTTGTTTCCCAAAGGAATAGCTACCATCCAGGCATGACATTCCATTCCACGTTTGTGGCATTCGCGCACAGCAAAGGCAAGCGGGTCGTATCCCGGATCGCCATCTACTTTTCCGGTCAAGATAGAATTATAGGGCTCGATAGAAGAATGGTAAAGTACATCTCCTCGCGTACGTGTCTGGAAAAGAACAGTATTGAAATTGGCAGCTTTCAGTTTATCGAGTATATCAGTCAGTTCTTCTTGTTGGCGTCGGATGGCAGTAGGGGTGGTTGCTTTGGTACGTGGCCAGTCCAATCCATATACAGCCGTCACCCAGGCTGCACGAACTTCATATTTGGGCTGTGCCTCTACAGGAGCTAGCAACAGTAGAAAGAGTAAAATAGTGAGATACCGGCGCATTGCAGTTTGAATATTGTTATAAATGGCAGCAAAGTTAGCAAAAGCGTCGGTATTCTTGTACGTTTCGTGAGATTATGTTACATTTGCCACAGTTAAACGAATAACACGCCATGATTACATTCACACTGTGCTTATTGGCACTTATTATCGGGTACTTCACTTACGGACGCTTTATGGAACGCGTTTTCGGACCCGATGACCGTAAAACTCCCGCCCTTACTAAGGCAGATGGAGTGGATTATATTCCACTACCCACCTGGAAGATTTTTATGATTCAGTTTCTCAATATCGCTGGATTAGGTCCTATCTTCGGTGCGATAATGGGAGCAAAGTTTGGTATCTCCTCTTATTTGTGGATTGTGTTCGGTAGTATTTTTGCCGGTGCTGTTCATGATTACTTTGCCGGAATGCTTTCACTGAGGAATGGGGGAGAAAGTCTGCCCGAAATCGTAGGCCGTTACCTGGGATTGACGACAAAGCAGGTCATGCGCGGTTTTACCGTAATTCTGATGATTTTGGTAGGTTCTGTATTTGTAGCTGGTCCTGCCGGGTTACTTGCCAAACTTACGCCGGAATCGCTGGACGCTACTTTCTGGATTATAGTGGTTTTTGCTTATTATATCATTGCTACTTTATTGCCGGTCGATAAGATTATTGGCAAGATCTATCCTATTTTTGCTGTTGCACTGTTGTTTATGGCAGTAGGTATTGTAGTGATGCTTTATGTACATCATCCTGCTTTGCCGGAATTGTGGGACGGATTGCAGAATACCAATCCTGATGCTGCCGTACTGCCAATCTTTCCAATCATGTTTGTTAGTATTGCTTGTGGGGCTATATCTGGCTTCCACGCTACACAAAGCCCTTTGATGGCACGTTGTATGACCTCCGAACGTCACGGTCGCCCTGTCTTTTACGGCGCTATGATTACTGAAGGCATTGTGGCTTTGATTTGGGCGGCAGCTGCTACTTATTTTTTCCACGAAAACGGGATGGAGGAGAACAATGCTTCGGTGATTGTAGATTCGATAACGAAAGGCTGGTTAGGTGTTGTAGGTGGTGTACTCGCTATTCTGGGTGTGATTGCTGCACCTATAACTTCGGGTGATACAGCTTTCCGTTCGGCTCGCCTTATCGTAGCCGATTTTTTGGGAATGGAACAAAAAAGTATGCGTCGCCGTTTATACATTTGTATTCCGATGTTTGTGGTAGCTATCGGCTTGTTGCTTTACAGCCTGCGTGATGCTGACGGTTTTAATATGATATGGCGGTATTTTGCTTGGGCCAATCAGACGCTTGCTGTGTTTACCCTGTGGGCTATTACAGTCTATCTGGCCCGTTCAAAGAAACCATATTGGATAACACTGATACCTGCTTTGTTTATGACGGCTGTTTGCTCTATTTATATCTGCATCGCTCCAGAAGGACTGGCACTTTTGCATTCGCTATCCTATAGTATTGGAGGAGTATGCACGTTAGTGGCTGCCATCTGGTTTTTTGTATGGAAAGGGCGTTCGGCTCAAAAGAGATTGAATGATTAATTTAGACCTAATGAAGAAAATAAAGAAATCAACCGGGGTTACTCTTGCCCTGCTTATTTATGTTTCTGTGACGGCTGCCTATTTGTTGCCGCGCAATACGGAAGTAAGCGATACAGAGAAGTATGTTACTCTTGCCGTTTCATATGTCATCGTCTTTGCCCTCTGGCTGGTGCTGAGAAAAAAAGAGAAGATGCAGCAACGGCGTCGTGAAGAAGAACATTATAATAATTTAAAGAAATGAATGTATGAAGAAATTTGCATTGGTTATTTGCCTGTTGGTAGCCTCATTAGGCGCTCGGGCACAGTTTGAACAAGGGAAGTGGATTATTAATCCGTCATTGACCGGATTGAATTTCTCATATAGCAACAGTGAGAAAGCACAGTTTGGTGTTGGTGCCAAAGCCGGTACTTTCCTTGCAGAAGGCATTGCTTTAATGGTAGAAGCCAGTGCCGATTGGAGTAAACCGATAGATGTGTATACGATAGGAACAGGTGGTCGTTTTTACTTTAATAAAACAGGTGTTTATTTAGGAGCAGGTATTGATCTGAACCGTTATCGTATGAAAGGCGGACATAGCGGGACGGAATGGGGACTGGGAATTGAAGCAGGATATGCATATTTCCTTTCAAAAACAGTAACCATTGAACCGGCTGTATACTACAAATGGCGCTTTAATGACAGCGATTTATCCAAGTTCGGTATTAAGATAGGTTTCGGATTCTACTTCTGAGAAGAGAATGGAGAAGGGAGAAGGGAGAATGGAGAGGGGAGAAGTGGGCTGCGCTATCACGCTGCATAGTACTTCTCCCCTCTCCATTCTCCCTTCTCCATTCTCTTTAAGCAAGCTTTGCTTGTAAAAACTCTCCCGTATAGCTTGTTTTGCAGGCTGCTACCTCTTCCGGTGTTCCTGTAGCTACGATATATCCACCTTTATCCCCGCCTTCCGGTCCGAGATCTATTATGTGGTCGGCACATTTTATCATATCCATATTATGCTCAATAATGATAATTGTATGTCCACGGCGGATCAGTGCATCGAATGCTTCCAGTAATTTTCGTATATCGTGGAAGTGCAAGCCTGTGGTAGGTTCATCAAAGATGAAGAGCGTCGGGTCAGCTTTCTCCTGGCTCAGGTAGTATGCCAGTTTCACACGCTGGTTTTCACCCCCCGACAGGGTAGAGGAGGACTGTCCTAATTTGATATATCCCAAACCGACATCCTGTAGTGGCATTAGTTTTTTCACTATCTTCTTTTGTCCATGCTCAGTGAAGAATTCTACAGCCTGATTTACGGTCATCTCCAGTACATCATATATATTTTTATCATGGAACTTTACTTCCAGTGTATCTGCTTTGAAGCGTTTTCCATGACAAGATTCACATTCCAGTACAAGGTCTGCCATGAACTGCATCTCTACTGTGATTGTTCCGTCCCCTTTACACTCTTCGCAACGCCCGCCTTCACTATTGAAACTAAAGAATCCGGCGGTATATCCCATTTGTCTTGCTAATGGCTGCTCTGCCCATAGTTTACGAATTTCGTCGTATGCTTTAATGTACGTAACCGGATTGGAACGGGAAGATTTACCAATCGGGTTTTGGTCAACGAATTCGATGTTACGTAAGTTCTGGATATCTCCTCCGATAGAAACGAATTCTCCCGGACGATCACTACACTCGTCCAATTCACGTTTCAATGCCCGGTAAAATATGTCGCGTACCAGCGTGCTCTTTCCCGAACCGGAAACGCCGGTTACTACCGTCATTACATTTAGCGGGAAACGTACATCTACTCCTTTCAGGTTATTCTCGCGTGCTCCTTTTATTTCTATATAGTTGTTCCACGGACGTCGGTGTGTCGGTATAGGTATTTCTTCTTCTCCCAGCAGGTAGCGTACCGTGTGGCTGTTACTTCCTTTTTTCAGATCTTTCATATCACCCTCGTAAACTACTTCTCCTCCCAGACGTCCGGCATTCGGACCGATGTCTATGATGTAGTCGGCAGCACGGATGATTTCTTCGTCGTGTTCTACTACTATGACCGTATTGCCTAATGCCTGCAATTCGCGCAGGACGCGGATCAAGCGGTCTGTATCGCGACTGTGCAAACCTATACTTGGCTCGTCAAGAATATAAAGGCTACCTACCAGACTGCTTCCCAGAGAAGTTGCCAGGTTGATGCGTTGGCTCTCACCACCCGAAAGCGAGTTACTTAACCGGTTCAAGGTCAAGTATCCCAGCCCCACATCAATAAGGAAACGAATACGGCTATTGATTTCCAACAGGATGCGGCGCGCTACTTCTGTGTCGTGTTTATCCAGTTGCAGGGTATCAAAAAACTGTTGTAATTCTGTGATAGGGAGATCAACCAATTCTGATATGCTACGTCCTGCTACCCGTACATATCCTGCTTCCGGTTTCAATCGTGTACCGTGACAGGTAGGGCAAAGCGTCTTTCCTCTATAGCGTGCCAGCATTACACGGTATTGTATCTTGTATTGATTTTCTTCAAGCATTCTGAAGAAAGCGTTAATACCTTCAAAATACTTTGTACCTTCCCATAGCATGCGGCGTTGCTCGTCCGTCAATTCAAAATAAGGAGTAAATATAGGTAGCCCTGCTTTCTCTGCACCGCGTATCACCATATCTTTCCATTCACCCATTTTCTCACCTCGCCAGCATACTACTGCTCCGTCGTAAACCGAGAGTGAACGATTGGGTACTACCAGATGTTCGTCAATTCCAATCACTTTACCGAATCCTTCGCATACAGGGCAGGCTCCAATTGGAGAGTTGAATGAAAACATCTGGTCATTCGGTTCTTCAAACGTGATACCGTCAGCTTCAAACTTAGTACTGAATGTATGTAGCTTCGTTGTTCCATCCGGCAGATAAAAGCGAAGCATACACATACCATCTCCTTCGTACATTGCTGTTTCTGCTGAGTCTGTCAAACGGCTGATGGCATCTTTGGTACTTGCTGCAGACATGCGGTCTACCAGTAGATATACAGTGTCATTCTTTGCTGGTTTATATTCGTCAATGCGTACCATTTCTCCATTCACTTCAATGCGGTTGAAGCCCTGCTTGAGGTCTATCTCCAGTTGCTGTTCTATCGTCCGGCCTTCACGCAAAAGTATTTGTGTGAGAACAGTATAACGTGTACCTTCCGGATAAGAAAGCATGCAATTCACGATATCTTCAGGAGAGTGCTTTTTTACTTCCTGACCACTTATCGGACTATATGTTCGTCCTACACGAGCATACAGGAGTCGTAGGTATTCATAAATTTCGGTAGAAGTTCCTACAGTAGAACGGGGGTTACGACTGTTTACTTTTTGTTCGATAGCAATCGCAGGGGGGATACCTTTGATGAAGTCGCATTCAGGTTTACTCATTCGCCCCAGAAACTGGCGGGCATAGCTACTCAGGCTTTCAACATAACGCCTTTGCCCTTCGGCATAGAGTGTGTCAAAAGCAAGTGATGATTTACCCGAACCTGATAATCCGGTTATAACGACAAGTTTGTTGCGGGGGATGTTTACATCAATATTCTTTAGGTTGTTAACCCTGGCTCCTTTGATTGATATATAGTTATTTTCTGACATATTTAATGGTCCTTTCTATAGATGGCTGGCAAAGTTAATGATTTTATCGTCAGGACGTAGCAGGAGCCTGCTTGTTCAACTGGTTAAGATATGTTATATTTTGAAACATATTATAACACGCTGTTAATTAAAGTCGTAATTTAGTTACGATTTATTGAATCTTGATAATATAAGGAATTAACGCATGAAAGGCATCCGGATTATTTCTTGTTTAATTATTCTTCTTTTGCTATGCAATCTCCCGTTACGGAGTACAAACAAAACAAAGAATTTGCAGATTTTGGTTGATAGTGCCCGGCAGATGATTGCTAAAGAGGGTTTTCTGGCACTCAATGACAGGTGTATGAAATTGGCACGTGAACTGGATGATAGTACTCAGATAGAGAATGCCTATGGTGACTTGTTTGACCATTATTATCAGTTGGGAGAAGTTGATAGTCTGAAAGTTGTGGGATATGAACTAATGAACTGGCATGCCGGACGCAACAAGAATAATGCCCGTTATCAGATATGGCGTCAGTATATTCAGCGATTGACAGAGAGTGGCAGGCAGGAAGAGGCTATTGCCGAAACTGAATTGTTGAATAAAGATGCAGAGAAAAGTCGCAGTCGCTATGGACAGGCCTGTAGTGAAATGTGTATTGGTTATAATCACAGGGTATTTAGTAATAACATGAAACTCTGTATTGAATATTATAACAATGCTCTTAAAATATTCGAAGATGCCAAGTATTATGAAGACGCTTATGTGGTCTGTCTGAATATAATGCAAACTTATCTTTCCCGGCAGGAATACTCCAATGTTCTTCAATACTTTGATCGTATCGAAAAGCTGGCGACTGAGATGAAAGTTGCCGGACAGAAACTGCGCGAATCATTGTATATGCGTTTCTTACAGTTTCGGGTGATTGCCACTCTTGCCGAGAAGGGAACGGGGGCAGCTGCAAAATATATTCGTGAGGCTGACAGTCTTTATTTGAAACATCCGGATAGTATGGCTAAAGATGCCTGGTTCGGATATAAGATAATGTGTAGCCGTACAGCTAATAATATAAATCAGGTACTGACTTATCTGGACTCTCTGCAGGATTATCACAAGTCTATTGGTGCTTGTTATCCTTCTAATTTGTTTTATAAGGCGCAATGCCTGGAGAGTGTCGGGCGTTTTAAAGAGGCTTGTAAGGTATATGCTTCTTACTCTCAGGTTAATGATTCAGTGCGTTCGGCGGAGTTGGACGATAAACTGAGTAAATATACGATTCAGTTTGATGTGGATAAGCTGAAGATGGAAAAGCTTGAATTGAGTGCTGAAGTTAGTCGGAACAGACTTATTGCTGTGCTTACGGGTGGATGCTGTATTTTCGTTCTATTACTTATCCTTACTTATTACTATGTTCGTACGCTGGCTATGAATAAGAAACTCGATGCAGCCAACAAGGCTGTAATTAAGGCAAGCCGTATAAAGAGTTCTTTTATTCAACACATCACTCACGAAATTCGTACCCCGTTGAACTCTATTGTTGGTTTCTCTTCTTTGATTGCTGCCGGAGGGATCAGTGAAGAGGAAGAGAAGGAATATGCCGAACAAATAGAAATGAGTAACACTTATCTGCTTGATCTGGTGAGCAATGTTATTGATATCGCCGATATGGATTCTCAAACGGAAAATGTACCTAAGCAGATTATGGATGTAGATACCTGCTGTAAGGAGTGTATTTCCGAAGTCCTTCCGTCTTTGAGAAAAGGGGTTGAGTTACAGTATGAACCTTTGTCTGTACCTGTGACAATGCGGGTTGTCTATCCTTGGGTAAAGCGTGTACTTCTTGCTCTTCTTGGCAATGCGGCCAAGTTTACTGAATCCGGAGTGATTCGTCTTCGGTATGATGAAGATAAACAGAAACGAGTGGTGCGTTTTATTGTGGAAGACTCCGGGCCGGGTATTGATGTGGAATATAAAAACTCTATTTTTGAACGCTTTGTCAAAATAGATACTTTCTCTCCGGGCACAGGTCTGGGACTTGCTGTTGCGCGGCAGATAATGGATATTGTAGATGGGCAAATCTTCTTGGATACAACCTATACGGATGGGGCACGTTTTGTTGTGGAATGGCCGGTCGGATAGTTGTAGATAATGCAGATTGTATTATCTTTGCTCGAAAAGCGAAGATAAGCTGCACCTTGGCATAAAAAATGAATGAGTTCATTTTATTCTACTCTCGGTTTGCATTATCTTTGCGCCCTATATAATAGATTGAGAATAAACATATGAATCTGAGAACCTTTACTATTTTGTTTGTCCTTCTCTTGTCTTTGGGAGTAGGAGCACAGACGTCGGGTACTGCTTATCCGAAACGTGAATTTCGTGCTGCATGGATGCAAACCGTTAATGGGCAATTCAAGGGGATGCCTGCCGAAAAGCTGAAGCAAACGCTTATAGAGCAGTTGAACTCTTTGCAGAAAGCTGGTATTAATGCTATAATCTTTCAGGTACGCCCTGAGGCAGATGCATTGTATGCTTCACAACTGGAACCCTGGAGCCGTTTTCTGACGGGTGTACAGGGACAAGCTCCCTCTCCTTATTGGGATCCTATGCAATTTATGATTGATGAATGTCATAAACGAGGTATGGAGTTTCATGCCTGGATTAATCCTTACCGTACAAAAACAAATCTGAATAGTGATCTGGCTACTAATCATGTGTACAATATTCATCCGGAATGGTTTGTTACCTATGGAAACCAGTTATACTTTGATCCTGCTTTACCCGAAAGTCGTAAGCATATCTGCATGGTTATTACTGATATTGTTTCCCGTTACGATGTAGATGCCATTCATATGGATGATTATTTCTATCCCTATCCTATTGCTGGGAAGGATTTTCCTGATGATGCCAGTTTTGCCCGTTATGGTGGCGGATTTACTAATAAAGCCGACTGGCGTCGTAGTAATGTCAATGTTCTGATAAAAAAGATTCATGAAACTATCCGGGAAATAAAACCATGGGTGAAGTTTGGTATCAGTCCTTTTGGTATTTATCGGAATGAAAAGACTGATCCGTTGGGTAGTAAGACAAATGGTTTGCAGAATTATGATGATTTGTATGCTGATGTTCTTCTTTGGGCGCGTCAGGGTTGGATAGATTATAATATTCCACAAATATATTGGGAGATCGGACACCCGCGTGCCGATTATGAAACACTGGTGAAGTGGTGGGCTAAGAATACAGAGAATCGTCCGTTATTCATTGGTCAGTCTGTGATGAATACGGTTCAGCATGCCGATCCGAATAACCCTTCTGTCAACCAGCTTCCTCGCAAGATGGCTCTACAGCGTGCTTATCAAACGATTGGTGGGAGTTGCCAGTGGCCTGCCAGTGCTGTGGTGGAGAATGCCGGTAAGTACCGGGATGCGTTAACACAAGAATATCATAAATATCCGGCTCTGGTTCCTGTTTTTGACTTTATGGATAATGAAGCGCCTGGCAAAGTTCGTAAAGTGAAGAAAGTATGGACGGCTGATGGCTATATGCTCTTTTGGACAGCTCCTAAATATAAAGATGAGATGGATAAAGCTGTACAATATGTCGTTTATCGTTTTGATAATAAAGAAAAGGTGAACATTGATGATCCTTCACACATTGTAGCTATTACTCGCAATAACTTTTATAAATTGCCCTATGAGAATGGGAAAAACAAATACCGCTATGTTGTGACGGCTCTTGACCGCTTGCATAATGAATCCAAATCGGTAGATAAGAAAGTTAAACTATAAAGAGAATTGAGAAGGGAGAATGGAGAGGGGAGAAGTAAGCTGCGCTATCATGCTGCATAGTACTTCTCCCCTCTCCATTCTCCCTTCTCAATTCAATAAAGTATCAACCCTGCTATTCCGCAAGCTATAATCATTAATATAGGGTTCGCCTTATATTTTTTGGTTCCTATAAAAGCTACCAGGAAGATGATAACGCTGATTACAAATGTATAAGTGTCTTTCGTGGGTGAGCCGAAGTTTTCCGTATTCATCAGTACGAGTGCTGCTGAGGCTAATAATCCTACTACAGCTGGACGCAGTCCGCTGAATACCGATTCAACGGCAGGATGTTTCTGATACTTCAGAAAGAATTTACTGATGGTTAACATTAAAATGAATGAGGGCAATACTACAGCAAAAGTTGCAATAACCGAGCCCCATATACTTCCTGTTGAGGTGAATCCGACATAGGTTGCTGCATTGATTCCGATAGGTCCTGGGGTCATCTGGCTGATAGCCACAATGTCAGTAAACTCTTGTGAACTAACCCAATTATAGCGGGTTACTACTTCTCCCTGTATCATGGATAGCATTGCATATCCACCTCCAAAGCCAAAAAGCCCGATTTTAAAGAAAGTATAGAAAAGCTGTAAGTAAATCATGAAATAAGTGATTAGTGATAAGTGATTAGTGATAAGCGATAAGTGATAAGTAATTAGTGATAAGTGGGCTGCGCTGTAATGCCGCACGGCACTAATCACTAATCACTAACCCGCTAATCACTCTTTTTAAGCTTCCCCCACAGGAATCCACCTACTCCTGCTATGATAATAATCCAGATAGGAGAGAAACCAAGCAACCAGATAAGTAATGCGGATACCACAGGAATCCATATGTTATAACGACTGATACGTGCAGACTTTGCCATGCTGAATGTAGGTGCGGCAATCAGGGCAACTACCGCCGGGCGGATTCCTTTGAAGATCCGTTCTACGATCACATTGTCCTGAAAGTTGTGGAAAAACAGGGCAATAGCCAGAATGATGATAAACGAAGGTAGGATGGTACCCAGTGCAGTGATGATACTTCCCGGAATTCCTTTTAGTTTGTAACCTATAAATATAGAAATGTTCACAGCCAAGATGCCGGGTGCTGATTGGGAAATAGCCAACAGATTAATAAAATCATCCTGGGTGATCCATTTTCGTTTAGTAACGATTTCATTTTCTATAAGCGGAACCATTGCATAGCCACCACCGATAGTGAAAGCACCTATTTTGAAAAAGATGCCGAATGCTTCAAAATAAATATTCATCTTAATTTAAGTATAATATTGCAGCAGAATGTGTATATTCTGTCATTCTGCCGCATTAATCTTCTTCCTCTTCTTCTTTGCTGTTTTTGTTATCTTCTCCCTTCATATACTTACTGGGACTTACTTTGAAATGTCTCTTGAACACTTCACGGAAGTATTTAGCATCATTAAAACCAGTCATTTCTGCTACTTCAGTAATTGTATACTTTTCTGTTTTTAATAGCTGTGCGGCCCGTTTCAATCGAATCACGCGGATGTAATCTGCAGGAGCCTGGTCTGTTAGTGCTTTTATTTTGTTGTAGAAGCTTGTACGACTCATATTCAGTAATGTACAAAGTACATCTACATTAAAGGCCTGGTTGTCCATATTGTCTTCTACGCTTTTCTTCACGGTAGCAATAAATTTCCAGTCTATATCTTTGGAACAATTGATGCATTCTTCCTCTTCCTCATTATCACTTAATTCCAGGTTAGCATATTTATTACGTAATAGAGCGCGATTGGTCAACAGGTTCGTGATTGTAGCTTTTAATATGCCTATATTGAATGGTTTCACTACATACTCATCAGCACCAATCTTTAATCCCTCAAGAATATTCTTTTCATCATTCAGTGCAGTAAGCAGAATGATGGGAATATGCGAAGTGTCGATGTTATTCTTTATAGCTGTGCACAATTCATCTCCACGCATTTCGGGCATCATAATGTCCGAGATAATCAGTTCCGGTTTATACTCTTTCACAATAGTAAGAGCTTCTTTACCATTACTGCACATTTGTATGGTGTATGTCTCTGAGAGGGTATGTCCTAGATAATTGCGTAACTCGTCATTATCCTCAACAATCAGTAAGCGCTGGCGGTTTTCATTATGCTCGCTTTTGGCATTTTCATAAATTTCCGGTGAACTATAGATAGTCTGTTCATCTTCTTTCTTTTCCCGGCTTTTCACTGTCAGATGTGCTTTCTTGAATTGTTTGTTGTCTTTAGGGAATGATACTTTAATTATTGAACCCTGATGCTCGATACTATTCAGATGTATTTTTCCTTTATGCAGATGTACGAGCTTCCACACAAGCATTAGTCCGATACCACTACCTGTCACTTTAGAATTGATGGCATTACTTCCCCTGAAATGAATCTTAAATAGTTTTTTCTGTTCATTGGCGGGGATACCTATACCTGTATCTTTTACTTCTACACTCCATGTATCCTCGTTTTCACTGACGAATACATGTACACTACCACTCTCGGGTGTGTATTTTAAAGCATTGGATATGATATTTTTCAATATTGAGTCCATCTTTTCCTTATCGAACCACACATTCAGATAGCGAAAATTACTTTCGTACGTGAAGTTGATATGCTTCACTGTGGCATATGGGCGGAATGCATTGAATGTTTCCTCCATATAAGTGTTAAGCTCGTATTCTGATATATATAGTTCCGAAGAATAGACGTCAGCCCGTTCAAAGTTAATCAGATTAGTGGTCAGGCGTAGCAAAGCATTGACGTTACGCAATGCCGTATTTGTATTTGCTATACCATCTTTACTGAGTTGCTCTTTCTCACGCAACTCTTCCAAGGGTGCTTTGATCAGAGTGAGCGGTGTGCGGATGTCGTGTGCTGTATTGATAAAGAAGTGAATCTTTTCATCTGACACTTTTCTTTGTTTTCTTAAAATGATAACACGGATTATAATAGCACTGATAAGTCCTATGAGAATTGTATAAAATAATAGTGCCCACAACGAGAGCCAGATAGGCTGTGCTATGATGACTTTCATTTCGCGTTCTTCCAGTACAATCCGTTTATCTTCATTGGAAACAGCTCGTACGCGCAACATATATTCTCCCGGACTAAGGTTGGTAAAACGAATAATGTTTTCTTTTCCGGGACGGCTCCATTCGTCATAAAATCCTTCCATCTTGTAGGAATAGAGAATGTTGGACGGATAATCATAGTTGATAGACGATACCTTGATAGAGAATATGTTTTGATCATACTCTAATTTTAGTGTATGGGTCTCGTCTATATCTTTCTTTAGTGGGGAGTTTTCATCTCCCGGATACAGAGTTTGGTAAAAGAGACTGAAATCGCTGAAAACCATCTTTGACGAATATATTCTCGGTATTTTCATCTTTTTATGAAACTCTACTGCACCGTCCGAACTTCCGAATATGAATTTGTTGTTGCTACGTAATATACCCGATTCTGCATTGAAATGAATAGTCATTAAACCCTGCTCTTTTGTCCAGTTATGGAATGTTTTCATTTGTGGATTGAAGCTGACTAATCCATTTTCTGTACTGATAAAGATTTCTTGTTCATTGTCAGAAAGTATGGTATATATATTATTTGATATGAGAGCGCAGTTATCTGTATAATAATGGGTGAATAGCTTTGTCTTAGAATCATATATTAATAGTCCCGAACCGCTGGTTCCGATGTATAAACTCCCGTTAGACACCTGTAATAATGAATAAATATAAGTTGATTCAACTGGCAGCTTGATACGTTCAAAACTTCCTGATTTCTTATCCAACAGAAATAGCCCTGTAGCTGTTCCTATCCATATCTGTGTACTGTCTTTTTCTACAATAGCCGTAATGGAGTTCAAGCCGTGGTAAGGTTGTATTGATTTTGTTTTTAAATCAATCTTTTTAAGATTGTAGTATCCTCCCGACCATATACTTCCCTGTGAGTCTTTTATTATGGTACGTATATACTTGTCCGAACGTATATTCAGATTGGCAAATGAAGAAGGGGAAAAGTATTCTACAGACAAGTTTCTTTTGTTAATTTCGTGGATTCCCGAACTGTATCCTCCGGCCCAGATTGTCCCGGGAGTCACTTCGCACAGAGTGATAAATATATGGTTTTTGTTTTGAGGATCTGTATCGAAAGAACTCAGGAAAGAATGCCATTGTCCGGTTTTAGAATAGTAGAGGCTGATACCATTATTAGTAGCAAACCATAGATCACCGTCAGAATCTTCAATGATACTATTCACCTGATCGTTGACCAGTGACTGTTTGTTTCCGATAGAATGTTTTATCCAGTTGTAGCTTGAATAACGGTTATTGCGTACGGTTATACCTATGGGATAATTTGCAAGCCATATGCGGTCCTCGTCATCTACATAGATATCATTGATGCTATTCCCATTCATAGCATTATTTTTGTTATAGTCAGCAACAACGTATGGAGTCGTGTAATATGAATCCATATTCATTTTAAATACCCCCGCACCGTCTGTGGCAATGAGAAGCTCTTTGTCATTTAAGGGTTTAATGGTATTTATACTAATGTCGCTGAGGCTTTCTTTGGGTTGGCTCGTTTGTTTGGTATTCATGTCATATACAAAAACACCACGTTGAAAAGTTCCTATGTATAGTTTTCGCACCTTGGGGGCAAAGTACAACTTGTTCATTTGAATGGCGATGTTATCCAGTTTATCACAATGAA
Organism: Bacteroides sp. K03; assembly: GCF_019734355.1. NCBI lineage: Bacteria > Pseudomonadati > Bacteroidota > Bacteroidia > Bacteroidales > Bacteroidaceae > Bacteroides > Bacteroides sp. K03. The sequence continues at coordinate 102,730 of NZ_JAASHC010000010.1, read as the reverse complement.
TATGAGTTATTGTTTCGTCTTTTAGTTCAGCGTAGTGTATTCCTTCTTCTGTAGCGATAAAAAAGCGCGTTTTGTCTATTTGAGCAATATCTGTGATGGTCTCTTCTATGGTGTTTTTCAGCTGAGATACTTCTTGTGATTTTGTATTATACAAATAGATTGTCTTGTCACAGCATAACCATATGTTGTGATTATCGTCAATAAAACTATGACTGACCGGTGCAGGGAGATCTTTGTTCTCTACAACAGGAAGTTTATATTCCAGTATGAAGGTATCGTGTATTGCGTCGTAACGAAAAATACGTCCTTTTTTACCAATTTCCCAAAGGGTTCCATCCGTATCAAGATATAGCCAGTTCAGGTTGAGCAAAGAACCGGTTTCTTCTTTTCCGTCCTGTAATTTATAGTGTTTAAATTCTTTACCATTGTAGCGGTCTATCCCATCGTGTGTAAGAAACCACATATATCCTTTTTGGTCTTTTTGGATAGCGTACACCCGTCTATTGCTCAGACCATCTTCTACTCCAATGTATTTGTAGGTCTGTGCTATGCAAGTAAATGGAAACAATAATATGAGAAAAAGCCATTTTTTCATGTTAGTAAGACATTTAGAGTTACAGAACTTAGCTTTCTGGAGGGGGATTCAGATACAAAATTAAGAAGTATTTCTGATATAACAAAATATTTCCGTAAGATAGCGATTCGCTTTGCGTTGTCTGCTTGTTTAATGTATTCAAACGTTGCATAATGTGAATATATCGATACCTCTGTTCTGATATTAGAAAGAAACAATACTGATTTTTCCCGTTATTAAGAAAACAAAAAGGCTGTCACTTTTGTAAGATAACAGCCTTTGATATATAAATGTAATATAAAAGTTTATTTCATATTCTTTTCTATCCATTTGCGTGCATTGACAAATGCTTCGATCCATGGTGTTATCTGGTCGCTGTTTACACGATCTGCCGGGTAATAGGCATTCTGCCAGGGGAAGATAGAACGTTCCAAATGAGGCATCATTGCCAAGTGGCGTCCGTCTTCGCTTGCCAGTCCGGCTATTGAGTAATCTGAACCATTCGGGTTACCCGGATATTCATCATAAGAATATTTTGCAACTACGTTATATTTGTCTTCTTCATATGGCAGAGAGAATTTTCCTTCTCCGTGAGCTACCCAAATACCCAGTTTGCTACCACTTAGTGAACCGAACATAACACTGCGGTTGGTTGGGATAGTCAAACCTATGAAAGTAGATTCGAACTTATGAGAATCGTTGTGAAGCATCTTGCCTTGCTTTTTGTGTTCCGGATTGATAAGTCCCAATTCCATCATCAGCTGACAGCCGTTACAGATACCCAGTGATAGGGTGTCTTTACGAGCGTAGAATTTGTCGAGCGCCTCTTTGGCTTTCGGATTAAACAGGAAGCCTCCTGCCCAGCCTTTGGCAGAGCCCAATACATCCGAGTTCGAGAAGCCGCCACAGTAAACAATCATGTTTACATCTTCCAGCGTTTCACGTCCGCTGATGAGGTCGGTCATTGTAACATCTTTCACGTCGAAGCCTGCCAGATAGAGTGAATAAGCCATTTCACGCTCACCGTTTGTACCTTTTTCACGAATGATAGCAGCACGAATACCGCTTGGTGTACGACGGTCCGGAGTAATGCCATATTGTGACAATTTTCCTTTGAATCCCGGCATGAATGCGAATTCCAGCGGTTGCATCTTGTAATTCTCAAAACGTTTCTTAGCACAACCGTTCATAGATTGCTTCCGATCCAGCAGGTAAGAAGAAGCATACCATACGTCGCGCATATAGTCGATACCGAATTGATAAGTAACCTCTTCTTTAGATATCAGGATATGGCGTTCGTCAGTTGGTTTACCTAATTTGATATAGCCTACACCTGCATCTTCGAGGATCTTTTTCACTTCATCTTTGTGCTTATCGGCAATCTGGATAACAATACCCGGATTTTCTGCAAAAAGAATTTTTACTATATCAGTTTCTTTTATCTTGTCGAGGTTAATCTCAAGACCACCTTCTACGTTGGCAAAGCACATTTCGAGCAAGGTAGTGATAAGACCACCGGCAGAGATATCATGTCCTGCAAGGATTAGACCTTTGTTCACAAGTTCCTGTACAGCCATGAATGCATCGCGGAAGTATTCGGCATCTTGTACGCAAGGCACTTCGTCACCTACTTTGCCAAGCGACTGTGCAAAGGCCGATCCGCCCAGTTTTAGTGTGTCAAAGCTGAAGTCAATATGATAAAGTGTTGTTTTTTCATTGTTTACCAGTACCGGAGAAACCACCTTCTTTACGTCAGACACTTCACCACCGGCAGAAACAATCACTGTGCCCGGAGAAATTACTTTCTCGCCATTGGGGTATTTTTGTGTCATAGACAGAGAATCTTTTCCGGTAGGAACATTGATTTGCAGCGCACAGCAGAAATCGCTCAATGCTTTTACGGCTGTGTACAAACGGGCATCTTCGCCTTCCTGAGAACGACACGGCCACATCCAGTTGGCTGACAGAGAGATACTGTCCATACCTTCTGCCATAGGTGCCCATACCAGATTGGTCAATGCTTCGCTGACGGATAGGATAGAACCTGCCGCTGGATCGGCGAGTGCAGCCTGAGGGGCATGTCCGATAGAGGTAGCGATACCTTTCTCGCCACGGTAGTCCAGTGCTACGACACCGCAGTCGCTCAATGGCAACTGAATTTCTCCCTGGCATTGCTGGCGAGCTACTTTACCTGTTACCGAACGGTCCACTTTGTTCGTCAACCAGTCTTTGCAAGCCACTGCTTCCAGTTGCAATACGTTTGTGAGGTATTCGTGTAGTTTGGAGAGTTCGTATTGCGGCATTTCATAATGACGCTCTACAGTCTTATCTATCATGTATGTTTTGGGTGACGAACCGAACATCTGTTCTACAGCCAGATCGAACGGGCGTACGCCGTCGGCCTGTTGGAAAGCAAAACGGTGGTCACCGGTTGTTTCACCTACCACATACATCGGAGCACGTTCACGTTCGGCAATCTTGCGCACATGTTCTATGGCTTCTTCTTTGATGAGAAGCCCCATACGCTCTTGTGATTCATTGGCTATGATTTCTTTTGCTGACAGGGTTTTGTCGCCAATTGGCAATTTACTCATGTCTATTAGTCCGCCACATTCCTCAACAAGTTCCGAGAGGCAATTGACGTGACCGGCCGAACCGTGGTCATGGATAGAAACCACCGGATTTTCATCTTCTTCACAGAGGGCACGTACTACATTATTGGCACGTTTCTGCATTTCGGCATTGGCACGTTGTACGGCATTCAGCTCGATACCGCTACTATAACGGCCTGTATCAACAGATGATACGGAACCGCCACCGAGTCCGATACGGTAGTTGTCACCACCGATGACAACTACTTTATTACCGGCTTCGGGTTTTCCTTTCAGGCAGTCGCGTTGCGTGCCATAACCCACACCACCGGCAAGCATGATTACTTTGTCATAGCCATATACCTCGTTGTTCTCTTTATGCTCGAAAGTCAGTACTGAACCACAAATCAGCGGTTGGCCGAACTTATTACCAAAGTCACTTGCACCATTGGAGGCTTTGATCAGAATCTGCTCCGGAGTCTGATACAGCCATTGGCGTACGGGCAGTATATCTTCCCAGCTACGTTCTTCATCCGTACGGGGATAAGAAGTCATGTAAACAGCTGTTCCGGCAATCGGCAATGAACCTTTACCACCACCCATACGGTCGCGTATTTCACCACCCGTACCGGTAGATGCACCATTGAACGGTTCTACTGTAGTAGGGAAATTGTGTGTTTCTGCTTTCAGTGAGATCACACTTTTAATGTCTTTTATTTGGAAGAAGTCAGGTTTGGAGTGGTCTGCCGGAGCAAACTGTTCTACTACCGGTCCTTCTGCGAATGCTACGTTGTCTTTGTAGGCTGAAATAATTTTGTTGGGATTTTCCTGTGTGGTTTTCTTGATCATCTGGAAGAGCGATGATTCCTGCTCTATACCGTCAATGATGAATGTTCCACCGAATATTTTATGACGGCAATGTTCTGAGTTGATCTGTGCGAAACCAAAAACTTCTGAGTCGGTGAGTTTACGTCCCAGATCATTTTCTACCTTTTTCAGGTAGTCCATTTCTTCTTTGGAGAGGGCAAGGCCTTCTTTTTCGTTGAACGTTTCCAGGTCCTCAATGTGAATAATTGGTTCCGGCTGGCGGTTGGTAATAAACACATCCTGATCCAGTCCCTTGTACATGCGTTGCAGCATTGGGTCACGATCTGCGTTTTCATCTTTCACAGGGAAGTACTCTTCGATACGGCTGATACCTTCAAGTCCCATGTTCTGGGTGATTTCTACAGCATTTGTACTCCAGGGGGTGATCATTTCGCGGCGTGGTCCTACGAAACAACCTTTCAGGTTTTCTTCACTTTCCGCTTTGGCTTCTCCAAATAGCCAGCAGAGTTTCTTACTATCGTCCGGGGTGAGCGGTTGGTTGCTCTCTACGGCAATCACACTCTTGGAAGGGGTTCTGAAAAAAAGAATCATGTTTTATATTTACGATTTAACGATTTACGATTTAACGATTGAAACTTCTTCGGGATATGAAGATAAGTCTCGTTTTCTTTACGGTGCAAAGATAAACAAATTCATCGGTATCCCGAAGTTATGAGCTGTTTTTTCATACAACCGGGAAGTGGATAGAGCGTAACCGGGAATTGGATCGGATGTAACCGGTAACCGTATGAAATGTAACCGGCATTTTTCTTTCTTTAGTAGTAGGTTTATAGCAGCATTATTGCACGCTAAAAGTGACTCTTATTCATGGACCTCTCACGGTGATGTTGTAAATGCCGTAAAAAAGTGTTTCCCGGTTCAGGTCATTTCCGGACGGATTCGTTTAGCTCAAATGTGACTGTAGAGGGGTTTTGTGTTATCGGATTGTGTTCCGTACAGCTCATGGTATTTTTGTTTCTTTAGGTGGTTTAGCTATAAATCTGTTGCCCGTAACAACTTTTCTCGCACAAACTCAGTCGAAAAAACGTTAATAACCTATGTCCGTCTCATAAAAAAGTGCGATATTTGCGACATGAATCAGATAGAAACAATTCTCGATATATTGATAAAGGGCTTTGCTATCGGCGTTATTGTCTCCGCTCCGTTGGGGCCGGTCGGAGTCCTTTGCATTCAGCGCACTTTAAATAAAGGGCGTTGGTATGGATTCGTGACCGGATTGGGAGCCTCTTTGAGCGATATTGCATATGCCCTGCTGACAGGCTATGGAATGAGTTTTATCTTCGACTATATTGATAAAAATATTTTCTATCTGCAATTATTAGGAAGCCTTATGCTGCTTCTTTTTGGTATTTATACATTTCGTAGTAATCCGGTAAAATCCATTCGTCCGGCATCTACCAACAAAGGTTCTTATTTTCATAATTTTGTCACGGCTTTTGCCGTCACACTTTCTAATCCGCTCATTATATTCCTGTTTATTGGTCTTTTTGCCCGTTTTGCTTTTCTGCAGCCGGGCGTATTACTCTTTGAAACAATCACCGGATATCTGGCTATCGCTGTCGGTGCATTAGCCTGGTGGTTTGGAATTACTTTTTTCGTCAATAAAGTGCGTAAAAAGTTCAACCTGCGCGGTATTTGGATTCTGAACCGTGTCATAGGTAGTATTGTTATGCTGGTATCCATAGTGGGATTGATCTATACCCTGCTTGGAGAGTCAATTTATTGAAATTAAGAAGGAAGACATTGAAGAGATGAAAATAGCACAACAACTAAAAGAGAAGAATATTGCCGAATACCTTATATATATGTGGCAAGTAGAGGATCTGATTCGTGCCAATGGGTGTGATCTCGATCAGGTAGAACAAAACATCATTGCCCGTTATCCGGAAGAAGACCGTCCGGCATTGCGTGAGTGGTATGGTAATCTCATTACCATGATGCGCGAGGAAAATGTCCGCGAGAAAGGCCACTTGCAAATTAATAAGAATGTTATCATTAACCTGACGGATTTACATAACGCACTGCTTGCTTCTCCGAAATTTCCGTTTTATAATGCTGCTTACTTCAAAGCATTGCCTTTTATAGTAGAATTGCGTAGTAAGAGCGGTAAAAAGGAAGAACCTGAATTGGAAACTTGTTTTGAGGCATTGTATGGTGTAATGTTATTACGTTTGCAGAAAAAAGAGGTGAGTGAAGGTACTACAAAGGCGATAGAGTCTATCAGTAGTTTCCTCTCGATGTTGGCAAACTACTATGATAAAGAGAAAAAAGGAGAATTGGAATTAGAATAAATAATGCGCCAATATAAATAATGTTCCAATTGGTTGCGCTATAACGATGCGCTGTATGATAATTGGCGTATTAGCACATTGAAAAATTATTGATTATGAATATACTGATAACCGGAGCTAACGGACAGTTAGGTAACGAGATGAAGGTACTTTCTGCAGAAAATGCACAACACACTTATTTCTTTACGGATGTACAGGAACTCGATATCTGTAATGAAGAAGCAGTTGAAGCTTTTGTTGCAGAGAATGAAATCGAATTGATTGTGAATTGTGCTGCTTATACTGCGGTGGATAATGCGGAAGACAATCGTGAGCTATGTGATAGGCTGAACCATATCGCACCAGGATATCTTGCCCGTGCTGCCCAGCACCGGGGTGCGGCTATCATACAGGTGTCTACTGATTACGTTTTTGACGGAACAGCTCATATTCCTTATACAGAAGAAGAACCAACTTGTCCGGCTTCTGTATATGGCTCTACCAAACTGGCAGGTGAGCAGGCGGTGATGGAAGGTTGTGAAAAGGCTGTCATTATCCGTACGGCATGGCTCTACTCCATTTATGGTAATAACTTTGTGAAGACAATGATACGTCTGGGACGCGAGCGTGAAGCATTGGGGGTGATTTTTGACCAAGTGGGAACACCTACCTATGCCAATGATCTGGCACGGGCCATTTATGCTGTTATTAATAAAGGTATAGTGCGTGGTGTTTATCATTTTAGTGACGAAGGAGTGTGCTCCTGGTATGATTTTACAAAAACAATTCATCGTCTGGCAGGTATCACTACTTGCAAGGTACATCCATTGCATACGGCAGACTATCCTACGAAGGCGGCCCGCCCACACTATTCGGTGCTTGACAAAACGAAGATTAAAACCACTTTTGATATTGAAATCCCTCATTGGGAAGAGAGCCTTGCGCGTTGCATGGCATTATTGAATGATTAATTTATTGTATGGCAGATAATTCAGAAATACAGAGAAGGCGTACATTCGCCATTATTGCACATCCGGATGCCGGTAAAACTTCATTGACTGAAAAGTTATTGCTTTTTGGTGGACAGATACAGGTGGCAGGTGCCGTAAAGAGTAATAAAATAAAAAAAACGGCTACATCGGACTGGATGGAGATTGAAAAACAGCGTGGTATTTCAGTAACTACCTCCGTGATGGAGTTCGATTACCGCGATTATAAAATTAACATTCTCGATACTCCGGGCCATCAGGACTTTGCCGAAGATACATATCGTACACTGACCGCTGTGGATAGCGTTATCATTGTAGTAGACGGTGCGAAGGGGGTGGAAACACAAACCCGTAAGTTGATGGAGGTGTGTCGTATGCGTAAGACACCTGTTATCATCTTTGTTAATAAGATGGACCGCGAGGGTAAAGATCCGTTTGACCTGCTGGACGAACTGGAAGAAGAACTGATGATTCAGGTTCGCCCGTTGTCATGGCCTATTGAACAGGGGGCCCGTTTCAAAGGTGTATATAATATATATGAGAATAAGTTAGATCTCTATCAGCCCTCTAAGCAGGTGGTGACAGAGAAAATTGCAGTGGATATCAATAGTGAAGAACTGGACAACCAGATTGGTGCTACACTGGCAGACAAGTTGCGTGGTGATTTGGAACTGATTGAAGGTGTTTATCCTGAATTTGACAATGAGACTTATCTGGCAGGAGATTGTGCACCTGTATTCTTTGGTTCGGCATTGAATAACTTTGGTGTGCAGGAACTACTCAACTGCTTTGTAGAGATAGCTCCCAGTCCTCGTCCTGTCCAGGCAGAAGAACGTGAGGTGGAACCGGATGAACCGAAATTTACCGGATTTGTCTTTAAAATTACTGCTAATATTGACCCGAACCATCGTTCGTGTATTGCTTTCTGTAAAATCTGTTCGGGTAAGTTCACGCGTAATGCTCCTTATCTGCATGTGCGTCATGGAAAAACGATGCGTTTTTCGTCGCCTACACAGTTTATGGCCCAGCGCAAGACTACGATTGATGAGGCATATGCAGGTGACATCATTGGTTTGCCGGATAATGGTACCTTTAAAATCGGTGATACGCTGACAGAAGGTGAGTTATTGCATTTCCGTGGTTTGCCGAGTTTCTCGCCCGAAATGTTCAAGTATATTGAGAATGCTGATCCTATGAAGCAGAAACAGCTTGCTAAAGGAGTTGATCAGTTGATGGACGAAGGTGTGGCACAGTTGTTTGTCAACCAGTTTAATGGTCGGAAGATTATTGGTACGGTAGGTCAACTTCAGTTTGAGGTGATCCAGTATCGTTTGCTGAATGAATATAATGCTTCTTGTCGTTGGGAACCGATAAGCCTCTACAAAGCGTGCTGGATTGAAAGTGATGATGCTGAAGAGCTGGAAGCATTCAAGAAACGTAAATATCAGTTCATGGCAAAAGACCGTGAGGGTAGGGACGTATTTCTGGCAGACTCCAACTATGTATTGCAAATGGCACAGATGGACTTTAAGAAGATAAAGTTCCACTTTACGAGCGAGTTCTGAGTTCAGAGTTCACCACAGAGTGACATAGAGTTTCACAGAGTACTATTTTTCTAGTTGAAACGCGGATTAACGCAGATTAACGCAAAAACACAGGTGCAAAAGAAAGAACATCAGCACTTTAATCTGTGCTAATTCGCGTTAATCTGCGTTTTATCCGGATAATAAAACTCCGTGAAACTCTGTGTCACTCTGTGGTGAGCAGAACCGTAAACTGTCATAGTCCACTATTGCAAGCCTTATTATTCTTTGTTTTTCCTCCTCTGATCTTCCGATTTAGCTTTTTTTATTCTTTCCTGCCTTTATTTTTTCTTCTTTTATTGGTAATTTCGAGCGATTTTTTGAAGACCGATCAAACAACTAATAACTTATTATATGGAAAACTTAGAGACAGCGTTTCTGCTGATGGTAGTTGGTATGGCTACCGTGTTCGTCATTTTACTTATCGTTATTTATCTTGGTAAATTACTGATCTCACTCGTCAATAAATATGCTCCCGAAGAGGTAGTGCCTGTCAAACAGACTTCTTCGCAAGGTCCTGCACCTGTTCCTGGGAATATCCTGGCTGCAATTACTGCGGCTGTTAATGTAGTAACTCAGGGGAAGGGTAAAGTGACAAAGGTAGAGAAATTATAAATAATAGATTAATGTGCCAATTTGCCAATGTACCGATTGGCTGCGCTTATGAGGGTTGTAATATACCGGCACGTTATTTAATTGACAAATTATCAAGACACAACTAAAAGAATATGAAAAGAGAAATCAAGTTTAGTCTGGTTTTCAGAGATATGTGGCAGAGTGCCGGAAAATATGTACCTCGTGTAGACCAGCTTGTTAAAGTAGCTCCTGCTATTATTGAAATGGGATGTTTTGCCCGTGTTGAAACCAATGGTGGCGGTTTTGAGCAAGTGAATCTGTTGTTTGGTGAGAACCCCAACCGTGCTGTCCGCGAATGGACTAAACCTTTCCATGAAGCCGGTATTCAAACCCATATGCTTGATCGTGCCTTGAACGGACTCCGTATGAGCCCTGTTCCTGCCGATGTGCGCAAACTCTTCTATAAAGTAAAGAAAGCTCAGGGAACAGATATCACCCGTACTTTCTGCGGATTGAATGATGTTCGTAATATTGCTCCTTCAATCACCTATGCCCATGATGCGGGGATGATTTCGCAATGTTCACTTTGTATAACTCATTCGCCCCTCCATACTGTAGAGTACTATACTAATATGGCTTTGGAACTGATAAAACTGGGGGCAGATGAGATCTGTATCAAAGATATGGCAGGTATCGGACGCCCTGTTTCCCTGGGAAAGATTGTAGCCAATATAAAAGCTGCACATCCTGATATTCCTGTGCAGTATCATAGTCATGCAGGACCTGGTTTTAATATGGCAAGCATTCTTGAAGTTTGCGAGGCGGGTTGCGATTATATTGATGTGGGTATGGAACCACTCTCCTGGGGTACCGGTCATGCCGATTTGCTTAGTGTGCAGGCTATGCTGAAGGATGCCGGTTTCAAGGTACCTGAAATAAATATGGAGGCGTACATGAAAGTACGTGGCATGATTCAGGAATTTATGGATGATTTTCTTGGACTTTACATCAGTCCGAAGAATCGTCTGATGAATTCCCTGCTTATTGCTCCGGGGCTTCCGGGTGGTATGATGGGGAGCCTTATGGCCGATCTCGAAACCAATCTGGAATCCATCAATAAATATAAAGCTAAACACAATCTGCCTTTCATGACGCAGGATCAGTTACTGATTAAGCTCTTCAACGAAGTGGCTTATGTATGGCCGCGTGTCGGTTATCCTCCTTTAGTGACCCCGTTCAGCCAATATGTTAAGAATTTAGCTATGATGAATGTGATAGCTATGGAGAAAGGCAAAGAGCGCTGGGGTATGATTGCTGATGACATTTGGGATATGATACTTGGTAAGGCAGGACGTTTGCCTGGTAAATTGGCTCCCGAGATTATAGAGAAAGCCGAGCGTGAAGGTCGTAAATTCTTTGAAGGTGATCCGCAGGATAATTATCCGGACGACCTTGATAAGTATCGCAAGTTGATGAAAGAGAATAAATGGGAAACAGGTGAAGATGACGAAGAACTCTTTGAATACGCCATGCACCCTGCACAGTACGAGGCTTATAAGAGTGGCAAAGCGAAAGAAGATTTCCTTGCTGATGTGGCCAAACGCCGTGCAGAACGAGATAAATCGCCTCAGGAAGATGCGAAACCCAAAACACTTACTGTGCAGGTAGACGGACAGGCTTATCGCGTTACTGTGGCTTATGGTGATGCCGAACTTCCTGCTGCTCCTGCTGCTGCCCCGGTAGGTGAGGGTAAAGATGTACTTTCTCCGTTGGAAGGTAAATTCTTCCTTGTAAAGAATGCACAGGAGACAGCATTGAAAGTTGGGGATACCGTAAAAGAAGGAGATGTACTCTGCTATGTGGAAGCTATGAAGACGTATAATGCCATTCGTGCCGAGTTTGGTGGTACAGTGACGGCTATTTGCAGTAATCCGGGAGATACAGTTTCTGAAGATGACATATTAATGAAGATAGGATAATGAACGAGATATTTGAAAACTTATACGATATGACTGCTTTCAGCAATATCATTGCCGAACCGCAGTTTCTGATAATGTATGCTATCGCTTTCGTTCTGCTCTATTTGGGTATCAAGAAACAATACGAACCGTTGCTATTGATACCTATTGCTTTTGGCGTGCTGCTTGCCAACTTCCCAGGAGGTGATATGGGGGTTATTCAGGCCGATGAGAACGGTATGGTGATGGTGAATGGTGTGATGAAGAGCATTTGGGAAATGCCTTTGCATGACATTGCCCATGAGTTAGGACTCATGAACTTCATCTATTATATGTTGATAAAGACGGGATTCCTGCCACCTATTATATTTATGGGAGTGGGTGCGTTGACTGACTTCGGACCAATGTTGCGTAATCTGCATCTTTCTATATTCGGGGCAGCTGCCCAGTTGGGTATCTTTACCGTGTTGCTGGTAGCTATCCTGATCGGTTTTACTCCCCAGGAAGCAGCTTCATTGGGTATCATTGGAGGAGCTGATGGTCCTACGGCTATCTTTACCACTATTAAACTGGCTCCTCATTTGCTGGGACCGATTGCTATTGCCGCTTACTCTTATATGGCACTGGTTCCGGTGATTATTCCGATGGTAGTCCGTTTGCTCTGTACTAAAAAAGAGCTGAGTATCAATATGAAAGAACAGGAGAAGAAATATCCTTCAAAGACGGAAATCAAAAATCTGCGTGTATTGAAAATTATCTTCCCGATTGCGGTGACTACTGTTGTTGCTCTCTTTGTGCCGAGTGCTGTGCCGTTGATTGGTATGTTGATGTTTGGTAACCTTGTGAAGGAAATAGGCAGCAATACCTTCCGTCTGTTTGATGCCGCTTCCAACAGTATTATGAATGCTGCAACTATTTTCCTGGGGCTTTCCGTAGGTGCTACCATGACTGCTGAGGCTTTCCTCAACTGGACTACTATCGGTATTGTAGTCGGCGGGTTCCTTGCTTTTGCCCTGAGTATTACCGGAGGTATCTTCCTCGTGAAACTATTCAACCTCTTCTCTAAGAAAAAGATTAACCCGTTGATCGGTGCCACGGGATTGAGTGCTGTGCCTATGGCAAGTCGCGTAGCAAATGAAATTGCCTTGAAGTACGATTCAAAGAATCATGTGTTGCAGTATTGCATGGCAAGTAATATCTCCGGGGTTATCGGTTCAGCCGTAGCTGCGGGAGTATTGATTTCATTCCTTGCCTGATTGGCATACCTCTGTGTGAGGTTCATGAATTAGTTTAAGAATGCCTCCCTAAAGTTTAGACAAGACTTTAGGGAGGCATTTTTGAAATCAGCAGAGAGCTTTACTCTTTTCATGTCTGTTTCAATGTAATAGAATTTATGTTAATAATCTGGCCGACTGCAATACAGTTAGCTTGCAATTATGTTATTAATGTGGGTCAGTTGTTGGATATTTGATAAATAATGAGCTAATTGGTACATTATTTGTGATCGTTTCAGAATGATTACTTATCAACATGAAACGGGATATTATGTATCTGATACTGTCAGTAATAGTTGTTATGTAACAATTGAGTGAAACTAATTTAATAAATAGAGTATAAAATGAATTTAGAAGAGGTCTTGAACTTCCGTCGTTCCGTACGAGTGTTTGATAAAGAAAAACCAGTAAAACCGGAAACGGTGAAATACTGTCTGGAATTAGCAACTTTAGCTCCCAATAGCTCGAATATGCAATTGTGGGAGTTCTACCAAATAACGAACCCCGAATTGTTGGCGGAGATTTCAAAAGCCTGTCTTGGGCAGTCAGCTACTGCTACGGCTTCAGAAATAGTTGTTTTCGTTACACGTCAGGATCTGTATAAGAAGCGTGCAAAGTCCGTTCTTGAATTTGAAAAAGGAAATATCATGCGAAATAGTCCGAAAGAACGTCAGGAGAAACGTATCAAAGACCGGGAATTATATTATGGGAAACTAATGCCTTTCATTTACGCCCGTTTTTTTGGAATCTTAGGCTTTTTGAGGGTAATACTGGCTAAGAGTATCAGCTTATTCCGCCCGATGATGCGGGAAGTTTCTGAAAGTGATATGCGTGTGGTCGTTCATAAATCCTGTGCACTTGCTGCGCAAACATTTATGATTGCGATGGCAAATGAAGGATATGATACTTGTCCTTTGGAGGGTTTTGATAGCAAACGAATCAAGAAGTTACTGAAACTACCTCATGGTGCCGGAATAAACATGATAATTCCTTGTGGAATACGAAATGGAAATAAAGGAATCTGGGGAGAACGGGGGAGAGTACCGTTCAATGAAATCTATCACAGAATGTAGTTATATACCTTTTTCATCCGATGCCTGAAGCCTCAGAAAAAATGGATTCAACAGGATAACAAAAAGAGAAGCTGCTAACAAATGAAGCAGCTTCTCTTTATTCTATTGGGTAGATAAGGAAGCGAAACCTCCTTTCTACTTTATTCCGGAACTTTTATTCAACAATGATTTTTGCGGAGACAGTTTGTTTGCCTGTATGTCCGTTCAGCAGATAGATTCCACGGGCAACATCTGTCGGAGCGTTATAGCGATCGCTGTTTACTTCGTAACTACCGATTGCCTGTCCGTTACTGTTGTACATGATAAATCTGTATCCTTCGTATCCGTAAATGCTGAGCATGTTGTCTTTGCAGTAAATTGTTTTTCCGGTTTCCACATCGTTAATGCCGGTACCACCGGATACTACTACATGAATATTCTTTTCTACAACTACGCCATTGGACTCAATTGCGAGTGTAATGGTTGTCTCACCGATAGCTTTTGGAGTTACAGTCAGTGTATTACCTTCTAATGTTGCAGTAGCAATACTTTCATTGCTCACACTTTTTAATGTTTTACTGATATTGTACGTTAGGTTGTCCTTATCGGTCACTTTGTCCGTCAGATCAATAACAGTAGGTGCGCTACTTGTGGTAAATGATAATGTACTTTCTACACCATTTACCTCCGGTGCATATTTGTCCGGGAAGATAGGCATGGCCTGGAACCAATAGTATTGTTTCAGTTTGATAGTCTTTTTCAACTCTCCGGTTGTACCGTTCACAATATGAATCCAGTTGTGTTCGTAATCCGTTCCGAAACCTTTTTGTGTCGTCATTACGATTAATTCATCCGTACGGTCGTCATAGCGGGGTGTTCCATAAGAGGTCTGAAGTTTTCCTTCTGTTGCTCCCGGTAGTTCGGCTACACTGAAGAACGGCTTGATAGTACTGATATCCGTACCTATCTCGTAACGATAATATCCGGCTCCTCCATACATGACGCTACTGCCTCCTGACCAATAAAGTATATTTTTCGTGCGGCTTGCACAGAATGGAGTAGGTCTCCATGCTCCCCATGAGCAGCTGATTTCTGCGCCTGTCGGTAATTGCAGGGTTTCTTCTATTGTCAGAGTTTCCGGATTCAGACGTTCCAATGTATTGGTTGATCCCAGCCATACACTACCGTCGGCACCTTGTGTAATGCCTTGTATCTTGCTGTTTTCAATGCATTTTACCAGCTTGTCGGTTTCTGTATCAATAATGTTTGTACCTTTACTTTGCTGGATGGCAAATACATATTTGCCGGCTTTTACCATATCTCCGGTCTGTCCGTTGTATAAGCTTGCACCTTGTGTTCCTTCAATGATATCACCTACTTTGAGGTTTTTAACATCAAATACAACTACACCGGCAGTAGTACTGATATAGACTTTATCAGGGTTTACGCCTACTATGGCACGTCCGTCACCGCCTCCGATAACATCGAATCCGGCAATTTTCTTTAATGTCTTGGCATTCATCACTACCAATCGGCCACCACCGGGGGTACTGTCTCCTCCGTCTTTGGGTTGTTTAGAGATAACAAAGAACTTATCAGCATAAATCATACCGTAGCAAGAAGTGGCACCAAAGGCTTCTCCCGGATTCTCCCGGTCGTATACACGATACATCAGTTCCTTATCTTCGGTAAGGAAATTCATATCACCGTTTTCGTGTCCGAACCAGGCTTCATTCAGGATAAATGTACCATCCTGATATCCGGCATAAGGAGAGTGGTCACGTTCTTTCACAATTAGTTTTACGGTAGTGCTTGCTCCTTTTCCGTCTTTGGCGGTTACAGTCATGGTAGTTTCTCCTACCTTTTTCGCAATGATATTAGCCTGATAGAAACTGGCGATGTCAGGATCTGCAATCTGGTAAGTAACATCGGTATAGTCAGCATCGGCAGGGGTGATAACAGGAACCGGGCAATAGATGTCTTTGAATTCTATTTCAATCACTTTGTTTTCACCACCAAGTTCAATCTTCTCTACTGCTTTCTGGCATTTTACGGTCAGCTTAAATGAAGCTGTTACATTTTCATCGTATACACTGGTAGCAGTGATGATTGTCTCCCCTTCGGTAGCAGTAGTCGTGATTTTTCCGGCTGTGCTGACGGATGCCACTTCTTTATTGCTGCTGGTGTAAGTGAGAGCGGTGTAAGTCGCATTGGAAGGAGTAAGAGTCAATGGGTTTTCCACCGTTTGCTTGATTCCTGACTCCATTTCTGCCTGTTGGAATGCAATTTTTGTGATAGGCTTTTCGGGTGCTGTTACTGTAATCTTGCAGGTGTTAGATTGAAAATAGTTTGCACTGTTTCCTATCTTTGTTCTAAAGTAAACATAGGCATCTCCGGTTTTATTTCCGGCAAAAGTGACTGCACCATTGAAAGCATCTTTAGTACTGCGTATCGTTTTGATAAGGGTATTATCTTTTTGAGACTCTTTATCCTGGATGGTCCACAGCATGGTACCGGCTGTTTCACCATTACAGCCCAGAATAGTAGGCAGTACACCACCGTCTGAAATAGGAAGCGTAATCTCATCCGGAAGATAGATACCTGTTTCCGGAGTGGGAACATAGAAGTAATAGTTTATTTCGGCTGCTTCACCCGAACCGGAGAAAGAAGAAAATGACCATAAGTCGAGAGAGCCATCGGTCAATATACGGCTGGAGGCTCCTACACTGCTATAATCCGGCTCTTCTGTAAGATTACCGGCTGTATAGTAGCTCCAATATCCACTATACCATCCTGAGGCCCAGTGGTCGGTAGCATCTATGGCGGTATAGTCGTCAAAGTCATATGCTGAGGTGTGTACTAACCCCTCTTCATCTGTTTTTTTCTCTTCATCACCTTTTTTCAAGCCAATGTTTCTATTGCCATTCAGGTCGAATCCAAATCCACCTATGGCAGATCCGTATTGTGTATCACCGTAAACCAGCATATAGAAACGTGGGTCGGCTTTGGCTATAGCTCTCAGCATAGCGTCACCGGTAGCTTTTGCGGCATCTTCCCATTTGTATCCCCAAACAAGGTTTTCGGCACCTCTACCGTCGTTCCATCGTATCACGAGTACGGAGGTTTTGCTTCCTTCGCCTACATAATACTTGATTTTTGAAGCATCGATTGAGATACCGGTACTTTTCAGTGCTTTCGGGAGAGTCGAAACTTGCCGGGGTACTCCCTGCACGAACATAGTTTGTTGTGCCTGCAACCCAATGCAGACAAAGCACATTAATCCTAATAGCGATAATAGTTTTCTCATAATTGTTTTGAATGATTAGTTATTTAATAGATGTAAGTCATTAATTCCCATTACTTCGGTAGATGTTTCTCCCAGCCAGCCACAGTATTGGTTGACTCCGGTATAAATCTTCACAAAATCAATACCTGGCAGATGTACCGGATTGCCTTCGGCATCTACAGCCCATTCGATGTTGAAGTTGGAGGTTTCATCTACATTAAGTCCGTTATCGGCATATCCCCATGGATAAGCGTAAAGCACCCAGTACTTACCTTCACTGCTTTCGTCTTTTGCATTATTGGGCAGCAGTGTACCTTTGAAAGAGAGTTCATCTTCTTCCAGCCATTTCGGATAATAATCCTGCCGGTGGTATATGTTTTTAGGCATAAAGCCCTGCGTATTCCGGTTATCTTGCCATGCGATATATTCCGCATCTGTATTCCAGGATTGTTCGTCTTCGGGTGCTTCTACCGGTTCGTGATATTCGTCCGGACGATAATAGGTAATCTGATAATTTTTGAGAGTGGTTTCTTTGGTATATTCACTTCCTGCCAGTTCATACCATTCATCGTCATCGGCAATGCCGTTTTTATTGCGGTCGTATGCCACCATGACAATACCCGGCTCACAGCTTCCGCCTTCTTCCGGTGCTTCCGGGTTAGGGTTAGCATTAGCATGAAAAGCATTACCAAGAATTTTGAGATCATACTGACCCGGTACATTTACAATGGTGTGATCGAAGCCACAGATTACATAACCGCCATAACCGCCCAAAGTAATCATTCCACGGGTATTGTATCCGATGGCTTCGAGTACTTTTTGGTTGATAGCCCTTTGAGTATCTCCTTCTTCGTATTTGGGAAGCTCGTTGACGAACTGTCCCGGTGCCGGCTTATATTCCGGTATGGAAGTGATATAGGGGGAGTAGTTTTTCTCTTCCTGCTTTACGGTGACAGTAAAGTCCAGTGTACTCTTTTTTTGTTCGCTGTTTGTAGCTTGCAATGTGATAGAATACTGTCCCGGATTGAGTGCTATAAATTCCAGTTCTTTTTGAGAAGAGATGACGGAATCTCCTATGCTCCATTGCATTTCGTAGGTTTCTTCTCCTGTCAGAACAGGAGCGATGGAGAGTATTTTACAGCGGGGGATCTGAAGTCCTCCGGCAGGAATTTCGATAACGATCTTGCCATCATCGGAGGGTACTTCGATAGGATCGGTTATTTCGACAGGAGGGTCGGGGGTTTCTGAGCACGCAGCAAACCATAGGCAGCAACCGGAAAAGAGGCTTGCTGTCAGATAAGAATGTAATTTGAAGTGGATCATATAAATAGATGTTTAATAATTGTTGAACTTTTATATCATAGATGATGCTGTGCTTATTATTTATGCACAAACACAAAGTGTGCAGGAATATCACCTGTGGTCACTGACCATTTCTTCTTTCCTTCCGGGGTGAAGCAATAGAGTGTACCCGGAGATACATAGTCTTTGGCATCTGTTACAAAAAACTCTTTCGTCTCCGGATTAACGGCTATACCATAAGGTTTCTTTATTGATTTTTCTGTTCCGTCTGTGATAAAGTTCCGGGTAACAACCTTTCGGGTGCGGGTATCGATCAGGGCATAGGTAATCTCCCATTCCTGCTGGCTGACATAGCTGTATTCGGTGCTGTAGAGATAGAGATTATCATCATCAATACATAGCTCGGATGCTGCAATACCCAGCTTCTCTACTACTTTATCTGTACGGCTGTCTATTACATAGAGGTCGGACGGGATGGTGTAATAGTCACCCCGTGAACTTACATAGAGGTAGCCATAACGGTCTGCTTTGAGCCGGTGCAGATTGATGGCAACATCTATTTTGTAAAGCTCGGTGAAAGTATTCAGGTCGATGACCGAAACGGTGCGGTCATAATTAGGAAAGCGGTAACCACCGGAATTGGCTACATAGAGTTTATTGCCTGTAATCACCATCTCTTCCGGCTGATATCCTACAAGGCATTGGCTTACTATTTGGAGAGTGGCTGTGTCTACTTTGGCTACGTATCCCAGGCGGGCATTGGGATCTATCTGTACGGGGCCGGCATAGGAGCTGACATAGGCGTATCCCTCATGAAAGGTTATGTAACGGCAGTTGGGGATATCAATAGTGCCCAGATGGCGGGCATTGTTTTTATCCATTACTTCAATGAAGTGCGAGCAGTTGATAACGGCATACAGTTTATCACCGTAAATCTGAATATCATTGCCTACATCTCCCAACTCCATCACAACAGACGGATTGGTCTCGGCATAGATGTTTTTATGGTAATATCCGGTGGTATAGTCAAAGAAGTCCAGGGTACATTTATTACTTCCCATGTTTCCTTCATTCAGTAGATAGAAACCTGTAATAAATTCCGGATGAGTAGGGGGCTGTACTTGTGTTCCGGTAGAATGTACAAGTACTTCATCGTCGCCTGTGCACGAAAAGATCAGAAGGCAACCGGTGAGTAAGAGGGTAATGAACGATAGCTTTTTCATCTGTTTGTCTATATATGAATAGTAAGAATAAATTTATAATTAGTTCCCGGCATGGGGTAGCTCTTTACTACTTCAAACTGCTGATTGAAGAGGTTATTAACCTCTGCGGTCAGTCGGTAGTTCAGATTCTTTATCTTGAAAGTACGGGATAATGACAGGTCGTTTGTATACCATTCCGGTACATAATTTTCCGGAATATTGGCACGCATGTCATACCGTTCTCCCGTATATATGAAACTGTAGTTGAGATCCCACTCACGCCAGTTAGCATTTATAATCAGTGAACCGCTATGCCAAGGGATGTAGGGTATCTGGTCACCGTAATAATCGTCTTTAATGTCGGTAAAGTCTTGTGCTTTCTGGTAAGTGTAAGTGAGCCGGGCATCAATGGATATTTCCTTTGGTAGTTTCCAGTCGCTTTGTATGGCTACGTCTACTCCCCGTATTTCTACCATCCCAAGATTCTTCATCGTCCAACGGAACTGGTTGGAGGTGGGCATTGCTACAATTTTATTTTCTACTTCGTTGTAATAGGCATCTGTTTGTATCTCAATGTTTTTTAGCCATTTCCCTTTGATGACAGGTGCATAGGTGAATCCCAGGTTATACTGGGTAGTAAATTCCGGCTTCAACTTGATATTGCCGATAAATGTATAGTATAAATCGTTTAGAGTAGGCATACGGAAAATATTCTTGTAGAAACCGCGCAGGTGGAAGTTTACTTTACGAAACGGTTTGTAAGAAGCCGCCAAAGTAGGGGTAATCTGCTTTTTGTTCTCCATAGACATCGTATCTATGCGTACATGATCTACGACGAATGTTCCCAGTACACTGGCTTGCAGCTTGAATTGTTCAAAGTCGAGTGCACTTGCCACCGATACCAGTGTGGTATGGCGGGTGGGATAGGGGAATTTATATAAATCGGCATTCAGTTTGTTCCACTGATAATCCAATGCCATAGATACACTCCAGTGTTTATTGAATGAGTAGAGGTTGGCAGCTGAGAAGTAAACTTCTTGCTGCCGGTAGTGGTTTTCAATATACATCATTGTAGTGTCTTTCTTCGTGTCGGCAAGGTAGTGCAGATAGTCATACGCATACTTTCCGTTTATCAACAGACTGTATTTATCTGAAAAATGTTTTCTGACGGACGACTGCACAAACAAATTCGTATCCCATTGCTGGTCTTCGTGAAACAGTTTGTTACGAACCATTGCTCCGGGGAGTCCTCGTTCTGATTTATAAAAGTAGGCTTTACTTTTCCACTCTCCATTGGTTATTTTTCCATATAGCCCACCTTCTATACGGATAGAATTCACATTTCCATTCTTGCGTACGGCCGTGGTATCATATCCTCCCGTAGTTTTGTAGCGGTATTTATAATGTCCGGTGGTAAACATGTATTCGGTACTGAATGAACTGGAAAGGCGGTCGTTGATATTCTGTTCCCAAAGCATCGACGGATTGACAACACCAAAAGACCCGGTTTTGAAGCTGCCTCGTATATTATAACGTTTGGAATCTTCAAACTTAGGGGTACGGCTTTGCATGTAAATGGAGCCTGATGAGCCAAAATCTTTAGCTGATTGGAAGATAGCACTACGCTGTCCGTTGTAGATGGAAACAGCTTCCATATTATCGAGTGAGAACCGTCCGAGGTCAACCTGTCCGTTTTGTGCATTGCCCAATTCGATACCGTCATAGAATACTCCCACGTGGTTAGTTCCCATGCTGCGTATATTAACTGTTTTCAATCCACCGATACCGCCGAAGTCTTTAATTTGTATGCCCGAAAAGTAACGTATGGCATCTGCTACGGAATGGACGCTTAGCTTTTCCAGCTGCGCCCCTTCCATAATTTGTACGGGGATAATTTCTTTCGACAACTTTTTGGATGAGGTGACTGTCACCTCATCTATCCAATAAGTATGCAATGTATCTACTTTGTTGCGTTGAGCATATACTAAAGTAGTCAATAACAGAAAAGTGACAGTAATCCACTTCGCCTTATTTCCCATGCGTTAACTAATTTGATAATTATTATTCATTGTTATTATCAAATAGCTGTAAAAAGGTCCAAATATGTATGATGATAGAGAAGTTGTAGCCACTCTTTGTCAAAGAGCTACAACGTTTCCGTCCTCACAGCTTGTCCTCGAAAGCTATTGAGTAAATATGCATGGCAGGTCTTCTGACTCGTTTCCGTAAGTAAACGCCTTCCCAATCGACTTGAAGTCTTTCAGTGGCATGAAGTATGTGTTTACTACGTTTGAATGAAACATACAGCAACGGGACTGTTCAGGATTCTCACCTGATTCCCTTTTAATCATCTTCTCCGAATGCATGGAGAAGATGAACCAATGCGGGGCAAAGTTAGAAATTAATTGGGTAAAAATGAAAGGGAAGGGAGGAAATATTTGTTTGTTCTGAGGGCAGGACTTGAGATATATTTAAAACCGTACAGTAACGAAGATGATGGCCCTGTCTTTTCGATGGCGGAAGTGCCCATAGACGGCATTGTTACCCTTGCCCGGTATTGTACTTTGTCTTTCTCGGAAAGGAACGTTCCTTTCCCCGGTGAGCAGTATTGTTTTACATGTACATGTAAAGCAGCATGAGATGCACATGTCGTGCTGTCCCACATGTACATGTCGTACCGCTTTACATGTACATCTAAAACAACGTTACACACCGAGGCTTTATACGTTACTCTACGAGAGGGGGCTTTGTCAATACCGGAGAAAGAGACTGATGACAATGACAAACACCATTAAGTTCAAAATAGATCGGAAATGAGTAAAACCCACCACAGAGTAACACAGAGTTTAAATCTTTATTGAAACGCGGATTAACACAGATTTTCGCAAAGGGAAACAAATATAAGATAAAGAAATACAGTCTTTTAATCTGTGTTTATATGTGTTAATCCGCGTTTCAATAAAGATTTAAACTCTGTGGAACTCCGTGTTACTCTGTGGTGAAATACATTCAAAACCATACAGAAATGAATCGAACTTGCACAGAATTTTTTTATCTGCGTTACAATTAGCCATCACCCGGCGTACTCACCGTGCAGGAAGCATTTTAATAGCTTGTCACCTTCTGGTATTCGGCTACTGCCATTTTAGCGGCAAGGTGTGCATTAATAAGATTTGAGTGTGCCTGCGTCCATGAAAGCTGGGCCGAAAGTACATCTACCATACTCGCTTTCCCTTCATTATAAGAGAAGGTGGCCAGACTGAGATTTTCTTCTGCCAAATCCATTGTTTCTTGTGCAGTAGTCACTTGATGTTCCGTTTCCGTTAGTTTGGTAAGAGCGGCTGAGAGTTCTTCGCTGATATTATCTGTCACATAACTTTGCTGTAACTTCTGGATACCAATATAGGCTTTCTGCTGACGGTTCGTTTTGAAGCGTGCCCCCCAACGGAAAACAGGAATGTTTACGTTTAATCCCAAGATCGGAGTGAAAGCAACATCATAGCCCATGTTGGGAGATGCAGTAGCCCATCCTCCGGATAGAAATAGGTTTACTTGCGGGTTGTACTGACTAAGGGCAGCCTTTCGTTGTGCTTCGCTTTTTTCTATGTTGATTTCCGTACTGGCATAGTCGGCACGGCGTTGCAGTACATCGTCCAGGCTAAGGAGTGTAACCGCTTCGCACGGTATCCCAATTTCATACAGACTGTCTACGGGAGTATTGGGACTTTCTCCCATCAGTATATTCAGTTTTTGTAAAGCCAACGTATAGTTCTGGCGTGCTTTGATGTATTGCAGTTCCGCTTCTTTTTTGCGGGTAGAAATCATCAGCAGATCTGTACGGCTTATCATTCCGTCGTCAAAACGGTCTTGAATAATATTGAATTGTTGCTGCACAATGTCCTCATATTGTTTGGCGGACAGGAGCATGGCATGGGCGGCAGAAGCATTCCAGTATACTGCATCACTTTGATAATGGATCTGATCGAGGGTGAGTTCCGTACTGAGCCGGTCCAGTTTCTCGTCTGCCTGGGCCACCTTGTTTTGGGCTTGCAGGGAACCACCGGCATAGAGAGGCTGAGCAACAACAAACGCCCCCTGATAGGTATAATTACGATATTGTCCGGCAGGACCATCCCAGGCATCCATTTCTTTGAGATTCAATGTACCTTCTCCAGTAATATCTATCTGCGGTAGGAATCCGGTGAAGGCAATTTTGCGTCCTTCGGTACTTGCCATACTTTTCAGTTTCTGTTGTTTTAACACCTGACTGTAGTTCTCTACCCGGTTACGATAGGCTTCGCGGGTGAGTTGTGCCGGTTGTGCCAGGAGGTTCAATCCGGAGCACAACCATGCGAATAGTATTATCTGAGTTTTCATTGTCATTATTTTAATCGTTTTAGCGATGATGATGCACTATGTGCGTCCGGTAACTTTGCGAGTACAAAGTTAATCCTATTTCACCAATCTTATCCTTTAATTTTTAGTATCGTACAATAAGCTACCGGAAGTACAAACAATGTCAGTGCCGATGCTACCAGTAAGCCACCCATAATGGTTGCTGCCATACCGCCAAACATAGCGTCAAACAATAGTGGGAGCATACCCAGAATAGTGGTTCCCGAGGCCATTGCTACCGGAACAATACGGCTAACAGTTGCACTAACTACAGCATCAAGTGGGGTTTTACCCGAACGGGTTTCAATGTCTATCTGATCTACCAGTACAATTGCATTTTTGATATTCATACCAATCAACCCTAACAGACCAAGAACGGCAAAGAAGTCGAACGATTTGCCCAATACGAGTAAACCCAATACAATGCCGATAAAGATGAGCGGCAACATCAGCAGAATAACAATCGGTTTGCGATAGGTTTTAAACAGCAGCAGTAATACGGTAAACATTAAGAAAAATGTCAACGGCATGTTTGCTGCCAGTGCTTCGTTGGATTCTACCTGACTCTCTTGTTCACCAAAATACTTCATGGTATATCCTTCCGGTACTTGTATTTCCTTTTGCACTTGAGACCATACCTGGTTGAAGGCAGTAATGGCATTCACTCCGCGACGTGGATCACACTGTGCCATCATCACCATCTGGCGATTGTAGTCTTTTACATTCGAGAAGCGATATTGGAAATCAAACTCCGATACTACCTGTTCGAGACTGGTGGTTTCTGTGCCTGTACCGAATACGGGTAACGTGCGGAGATCATTGATTTTGAATGAATCCACGGTATTTCCTTTTAGTAAAATAGGGAGTACCTGATCACCTTTGCGGTATTCGCCTAAGGGCATGCCGTTCGTCCCGATCTGGATACTTTGTGCCATTCCCTGGCGGGATACACCGAGTGGTTGGGCACGTTCCTGGCTATATATCGGTTTCCATACCGGAATCTTATTCCCCCAGGAGTTACGTATATTGATCAGATCGGGGTTACGGTGCATTATTTCCAGCGCTTTATTGGTGAGCATTACCAACGTATCGACATTGTTGCCGATAAAACCAATTTCAATGGCGGCATCCACAGGCGGTGATAGTTTGAAGAGGCTGGTGCGGGTGATGGCATTCGGATAGTTTGCCTTCATGTATGCATCGAAATTCTCTTCCTGCTCTTTGGTGTATTTGCTGTCTTTAAGTTCTACCAGTATATTACAGAAGTTAGGTTTGGGTCCTACAGAAGTAGATGCCAGGTAGTAACGCAGCGGGGTACTACCGAAGGTGATGGATACTTTGTCTACTTCCGGTTGTGCCAACAGGTGTGCTTCAACCGTTTTCATCTCTTGGGCTACTTCATTGATACTGTAACCATCGGGGTAGAAGACGTCTGCCCGGTAATAAGGTTTATCAAGAGATGGGAAGAAGTTTTGAGGCATCATTCCCATTATCACTAAGGAGATTACGAAAAGAGCAATTACTGCACTTAGTGTCAATGCTTTTTTTCGTATCAGCACATGCAGGATAGAAGCAAATTTGTGATAGAACGGCTTATCGTACGGATCTTTTGCTCCGTTGGCAGGCTTTGCTTTTAAAATGAAATTACCGAATGTAGTGGTTTGTGTCAGTGCCAATACCCAACTGAGTCCGAGTGATATGGCAAGAACCACAAACAACGGTTTCACGATTTCTGCAACGGCGGAAGGTGCCAGATACAAAGGTAAGAAAGAACAGACGGCGATGAACGTAGCGCCTAATAGCCCCCATTGTGGTCCGGTAGCCCCGTTAATCAGTGCTTTGCGCCGGTCCATACCTCGTGCAATAGCTATTTGGGCATTGTCAGTTACTACAATGGCATTGTCTACCAGCATACCCATGGCTATGATAAATCCTGCTAATGAAGTACGGTTTAGTCCTACTCCCAGGAAAGACATGATAAGCATTGTACCGCCGATAGAAAAGATCAGTGATGAACCGATAAGTAGTCCGGCACGAAGCCCCATTACCAGCATGATGATGACGATAACGATAAGGATAGATTCTACCAGGTTGATAATAAATCCGTTGTTGGCCTCTTTGGCGATCACATTTTCCAGATAGAGTGGCTCCAGTTGCATTCCTACAGGTATGAGTGGCAGGAGTTCGGCAAGCTTGGCATCTACCATTTCGCCTGTTTGTACCACATCACGCTGCGGGTCGGTAGATACACCGATACCGATAGCGCGTTTTCCATTGACGCGCATAATGGTAGAGGCCGGATCCATATATCCACTTTCGATGACGGCAATATCACCCAGTTTTACTTGTCCGGCTTTAGTGGTGATCACCTGATTGCGTATATCGTCGACGGTGGTGTACATTCCGTTTGCTACAACCCGTAGTTGCTGTTCACCGGCACTGATTTCTCCAGTATTGATAATCTGGTTTTGTGATTGCAGTAAGGATGCAAGTTGTTTGGGATCGATACCCATTCCCACCAGCTTGTTTACGGAAATGAAGATATTGACAACTTCCGTTTGTACACCGAACAGAGCAACTTTCATTACTCCATCAGCAGTGACTACCTGCGTTTTGATTCGTTCGGCCCAGTCGCGCATCTCTTCATAGCTGAACCCGTCATCGGCGGTCAGCCCGTAGTAAATGCCGAATACGTCTCCAAAGTCATCCGATACAGTAGGTACGGATGATCCGCTGGGAAGTTGAGGCTGTATATTGAGTACTTTGCGTCTCAGTTCGTCCCATTTTTGTGGGATGGAAGAGGCGGACAGGGAGGGTTGCAGTTCAAAAGTGATCTTTGAAAGACCATACATAGATTCGGACTTTATCTTATATACTCCGCTCATACTTTGTATTTCGCGTGAGATAGGTTCTGTGATGAGCCGTTCCACTTCTGCAGGTTCAGCTCCCGGATAGCGCGTCATGATGACGGCTGATTTGATGACAAACGGTGCATCTTCTTTCTTTCCCAAATTGCTAAAGGAGAAAATACCTCCAAGTAGCAATACGGCAAGGAAAAAATAGATGACTTTGGTGTTGTCTAATGAATATTTGGCTAAATTCATGAAAGTAGTGTTTAGTAAATTAGTGATTAGTGAGTAGTGATTAACGATTAGTGATTAGTGAGTAGTGATTAGTGATTAACGATTAGTGAGTGATAAGTGCTGGATGGTTAGTAAGACTATAATGCCGCATGGCACTAATCACTAATCACTACTCACTAATCACTACTCTAATCTTCTCTCCCTCTACGAGCTGGTTAACTCCTGCGGTGATTATCTTTTCTCCGGCTTTCAGCCCTTTGGTGATGAATGCCTGTGCATCTCCGGTAGGAGACATGACGCTTACTTCGCGACGGTTTACTTTGTTGTCGTTTACTACCCATACATACATCTGTTTTCCATTACCTTCACTAAACAGGGCGCTCAGAGGGATTACAGTCATACTTTCTTCCAGGAACGGACCTACATTGGCAGAGAAGCGGATGCTACACGTGAATCCCGGTTTTACGTCGTACAGTGCACGGTTAAATGCCGGATCGTCAATCGTGATTGTCACAGGAATACCTGTTCCGTCAGTTGATATATCCAGATATTCCTCTAATTTAGCATTGAATTTCTGTCCTTTATATGTATCGAATTCTACGCGGAATTTCTGATCGCTGGAACGCAACAGATAGAGGTAAGCATCTGGAATGGTGAATTTGATACGTAGCTTTTTGGTATTTACCAGTTGGACGATACCTTCACCGGCATTGACGCGCTGGTAATTTTCTACCAGTCGTGTTTCGATAGATCCATCGAAAGGAGCGGTCAACTTGGTATCGCGCATATTGTTGGAGGATAATTCGAAAGCTGATTTGGCCCGTTGGTAGTTTGATAAACTGATTTCGTACTCTTGTACAGAGATAGCCTGCCGTGCCAGCAAACGTTTGTTACGTTCTACCTGAGCGGCAGCTGTTTCATAAGAAGATTTGTCTGCAGCATATTGCAAGGCGATGTCTCTGGGATCAATGGCAGCTATCAGCTGTCCTTTTTTCACTTTCTCTCCTTCGATGACCGGTAGGTTGATAATCTGTCCGCTCACGCGGAAAGCAAGCTTTACATAGTCTACTGCTTCTACAATTCCCGAAAAATCTTTGTTGATTTCCGATCGTGATTCTACTATTGCTGTCTTTACAGGCCGGATTGTAGTGCCGTTGTCTTCTTGTTTCTGTCCGCATGCAGCCAGAAGAAGGGCCGCAGTCAAAGCGATTACATAGTTTTTTTTCATACTCCCTTGGTTGGTTAAAGTCGTTTAAACAGGGGAGCGTGAGTAGTGATTAGTGAGTAAGTGATGAGTGATTAGTACCATGCGGTATGTAGCGCAGCTATTAATCACTGATCACTAATCGTTAACCACTACTCACTAATCACTTTCACATCTCCTCTGGTGACATGATAAACAACTTTATGGATAAGGATGTTCAGTTCATCCCCTTCTATCATCGAGATTTTTATTTCCTCTTTTCCTATCTCTATCTGTAGAGTACATTGGCGGAAGTGGATTTTGAAGGTGTATTTATTCCATTTTTCAGGGATGACAGGATTGAAGCAGAGCATGTCGTCTTTTATTTGCATTCCTGCAAACCCATGAACGATGGCAAGCCAGCTACCTGCCATACTTGTGATATGTAACCCCTGGTCCAGTTCATTGTTATAATCGTCCAGATCTAATCGGGTGGCATGGAGAAAAAGGTTATATGCTTTTGTTATGTCGCCTATTCGGGAGGCGAGGATGGAATGTACATAAGGAGAGAGTGAAGACTCGTGTACCGTTCGTGGTTCGTAGAACCGAAAATTACGTCGCACGGTTTCATCATCGAAGTTGGAATAATAAAGGTAAAGCCCCAATAGTACATCGCTTTGTTTGATGTAGCACGAACGCAGAATACGGTCCCACGACCAATGTTGATTAATGGGAAGTTCTTCTGTAGGGATGTCGTCTATTGTTTTCAGTTCCTTGTCCAGATAACCGTCGTTTTGCACAAATATTCCCAGTTCCCGGTCCTCGGGGAGGTACATGTTATCTATAATTTTTTGCCAGAGAGTCGTTTCCGGATATTGGAAACCGGTAACTCTGCGGATGCGTGCATATTCTTCCGGATATTGATGGGTTACTAATTCTATGGTTTCAATAGTGGCTTTTAGTGTTTGTACACAAGAGTAATTGGTATACCAGTTATTGTCTACATTATTTTCATATTCGTTGGGCCCTGTTACTCCCAGTATCACATATTTCTGTTTAGGTTGTGAGAAAGAGACGCGCTGGCCCCAGAAGCGCGAGATGGCTATCATCATCTCCAACCCATATCGGGCTATGAAATCAGTATGTCCCGTCATCGTTACATATTGCACTATTTCGTGCACGATGATATTATTGCGATGTATCTCTTCAAAGGTGATCTCCCATTCGTTATGGCACTCATCTCCATTGAATGTCACCATAGGGTAGAGGGCTGCTCCGTCTTTAAAGCCTAATTTCCGGGCATTGTCAATAGCTTTCGGCAGTTGATTATAGCGATAGAGCAGCAGATTCTTGGCAGTCTCTTTCGGACTGGACAGTAAAAAGAACGGTACGCAGCAAAGTTCTGTGTTCCATTGGGTGTTGCCTCCGTATTTCTCCCCTGTAAATCCTTTCGGACCGATGTTGAGACGCGGATCGTCTCCACGATAGCTTTGGCTGAGCTGGAAAATATTGAACCGGATGCCTTGCTGTGCTTCCGGATCGCCTTCAATGGTGACATCGGTCTCGTCCCAGATATGCTGCCATACATTCTGGTGGTCCTGCAGGAGTTTTTCCCATCCCTGTGCCTTGGCTTCTTTACTCTCTGCCACAGCATGTTCTACAAGTTCCTGCCGGTCATAGTAGAGTGAGGAGAGGATAGTGGTATATTTGATAAGTGTAATTCGTTCACCCGGTTTGACGTCGGCACCGGCACTGAATCCGGTGAGTTTCTCTTTCTCTATTTTGATAGGACTGATGTTTAGCTCTTTACTGTTTTTGAAAAACTGATAAGTCATAGCGCAACACACTTGTGAGTCCTCTCGTTTGGTTTGTGTCCATAGATAAGCATATTCATTGGTGGTTTCGGCACGCAGTATATTCCACATCTTTTCGTTGAAGTTGGAGTTTTCGTGTTTCACATCTCCGTTAATGTAAGGGACAACGGAGATTTTACCTTCGTAATTGACAGAGGTTACGCTGTATTTAATGAGACACAGGTTCTGATGGGCCATGCTGTTGATATGTTCCACATGTATTTTCAGCGTATTCCCTTTGGGGGAAGTGACTTCAAAGTCGCGATAAGATATGCCCTTTTTCATGTCCAGCCGTCGTTCAAAGCTATCCACATCCCATTGGGCCAGGTCTACTTCTTCATCAATGAGGCGCAGATGGATACCACTCCAGTTGGGAGCATTCGGTATACGTGAAAAGAAGTGGGGATATCCGTTTTTCCACCAACCGACGCGTGTACGGTCCAGAAAACTGATACCTGCCACATAGGAGCCTTGCAGACTGTCACTGCTATAAGTTTCTTCAAAATTGCCCCGTTGCCCTAACCGTCCGTTGCCCAGGCTGAATATACTTTCTGATGCCCGCAGGTTATCTGCATGAAAACCTTCTTCTATAATGTTCCACTCGTCTGTCTTGAGGAATTTTTTCATAGCTATCTTCTTTATCATGTGTTTAATTGCGCAGAAAGATAGTGAAAATAGTTGAGAGTTGAAAGTTGAGAGTTGAAAGTTAGCTGCGCTACCACGCTGTATAGCAACTTTTAACTTTCAACTCTTAACTTTCAACTACAACAGAGATGTTTTCAGCTTTTTGTTGAAAATGTCTCTGTTATGAAGTGTACACAAACAGCACCTATAATTAATAGAACACCTGCCAATACAAGCATGTTGACCTGCTGGCCACCTACCAGATGAAGCAATCCGCCGCCAATGATGGCAGCAACAATCTGCGGTACACAGATTGTCCCATTGAATAATCCTAAGTATGCACCCATGTTCTTGCCCGATATTGAGTTGGTCAGGATAGTAAAAGGCATTGCCAGCATAGCTGCCCATGCGCAACCTATCAATAGATAGGAGATGAATAACAAATACTGGTTATCGAAGAACAAAGTAGAGATAAAGCCGATCCCACCTAACACAAGGCTCATTGAGTAAGCCAGTTTCCGGGCTTTGAACATAGGGAGGATAACTGCCCATATAACTGAGCCAATGGCTTGTACGGCAAAGAGTACACCCACCCAGTTGCCTGCTTCCTGATATCCTGAAGCCTGCACGTCTGTTGTATTCCATACGGTTTCTGCGATGGCTCCGTTGGTATAAGTCCACATATACATAAATGCTGCCCAGCAGAAAAACTGTACCAGGCCAACTGTCCAAAACACTTTAGGGGCATGTTTCAGCAGATAGAAGAAATTTGTTTTTTCTTTCTTTTCGGCAGCGGTGATGCCATGGAACTCTTCAAACTCTTTGGGCGGCATTTCTTTTACCTTCAAAGTAGTGTAAATCACACAAAGGATGAGAATGGCTGCTCCAATATAGAAAGAATAGATTACAGAATCGGGGACGGTTCCTTTATCGGCAATGTTACTGATACCTATCCAGGTGAAAATAAACGGGAACAGGTAACCTACCAGACTTCCGGCATTGCAGAGGAAACTTTGGATGGAGTAGGCAAGCCCCTTTTGTTTTTCGTTCACCATGTCACCCACAAGCATCTTGAAAGGCTGCATAGCCATGTTGATAGATGTGTCGAGAAACATGAGTGACACAAGTCCGAATATCATAGCTGTACTGACTACCATCCCAAAACTTCCGGCATTGGGCAATAGGCACATAACCAATACAGCAACCAGTGAACCAACAAACAGATAGGGAATACGTCGTCCGAATCGTGTCCATGTTTTGTCACTGGCCGAACCAATGATGGGCTGTACAATAATTCCTGCCAATGGCGGCAATATCCAGAAATAACTCAAACTATGCGGATCGGCACCCAATGTGGCAAAGATACGGCTGATGTTGGCACTTTGCAGTGCATAGGCTATTTGTACGCCGAAAAAGCCAAAGCTGATATTCCACAGCTTCCAAAAACTCAGATCAGGTTTTACTTTCATGGTAATTAATAATGTGCCAATATGCCAATGTGGTAATATACCAATTGGGCGGCACTCTTTTTTTAATTGGTTAATTATTTAGTTTCATTCTTTTTTCATTCTCTTTCTATTAGCGCATTGCCACATTATTAAATTGCCGCATTCTTTAATTGGCATATTGGCACATTCTTTAATTGGCATATTATTTCGTTGTTCCTCTTACTACCAGGTTGGTTCTTACAATTTTGTTTGCACTTTTAGCGTTAGGGTTCTCTTCTATTTTATCGATCAGGATATGTATGGCACTTTTTCCTACTTCCTCACCGTGCTGTTCTACCGTTGTTAGTTTAGGATCGGTACTTTGTGCAATTGCTCCGTCGGTAAATCCACAGATGGATACTTCATCCGGTACTTTCAGTCCCACCAGTTTGCAGGAGTATAGAATGCCCGAAGCTGTTTCGTCGTTAATGGCGAAAAAACCATCCGGGCGGTCTTCTCTTTCCAGTATATCGGGGGTAATGGCAATGGCTTGTTCGCGGGTATCACAAAGTTTTATCATGCTTTCGTCCACAGGTATCTTATACTTTTTCATGGCATCCAGATAACCGTTTCTCCGGTTTTTTGAAATTTCGAGGTGTGGTGCAGCACTATAAAAAAAGATGCGTTTGCAGCCTGTTTGTATCATATACTCCACAGCAGAAAACGAACCTGCGTAATCATCCACTACCACCCGTTCGGTATTAATACCCGTACAGATCCGGTCATAAAAAACGATTGGAATATTATTATCGAGTAATTCCTGGTAATGATCATATTGAGAAGTATCTTTGGCGAGTGATGCGATAACACCACAAACCCGGGCTGCCAGAAAGGAGTGGACAATCTTTACCTCTTGTTCATATTTCTCATTGCTTTGTGCTACAAGTATGTTGTATCCTGCCTGAGATGCTGTTTCCTCGATGCCACTCAATACACATGAAAAGAAATGATGCACCAGTTGCGGAATAATTACACCAATGGTATTGGAGCGGCTGGTCCGTAAGTTCAGTGCCAATGCATTTGGTTTATAATTATGCTCGCGTGCATACGCATGTACAGCGTTTCGGGTTTCCTGGCTGATGTCCGGATTATCCTTCAGTGCCCTTGAGACAGTGGAAGGGGATACTCCCAATTCACGGGCTATGTCTTTGATGGTAATTTGCGGTTTGCTCATAGATTTCTATTAGTTTCAGCCAAAGGTACTTATCTTTGTCTTTATATGCAAAAATAGGAGAATTGGAAGGAAGAATTTTAAAGAATCTTCCGTTTCTGTATCAGAATTAAGTGCAAACGTTTGCATACTCTGCCGGATTGAAGATATAAACTTTATATGAAATAGAGTATGTGCTTTTGTTGTTTTAGGTGCCCCGGACTTTCTTAATTGTAAAAGTATGTATTTAACTATTACTTAAAATGCATATTAACAGTGCGTTAAAATGCATAGTTTGACCTTATAAAATACGTATTTTAATAATGTAGATTTACTAATGTTTTCTAAGAACAATCCTGTTTTCATAATCGTTTTATATTCATGGCATTAATAAATAAATAAAATTGAATATGGAACAATCATTTAAAAAAGGAGTTGTGCTCAATCTGGCTTCATTGGTAGAATATTCTGAAGGAGGAGTTATTAGTAAGCAGCTAATAAAAAGTCCGGCTGGAAATGTTACATTGTTTTCTTTTGATAAAGGAGAAGGACTCAGTGAACACCGTGCCCCGTTCGATGCTATCGTACAGGTGCTGGAAGGTGTGGTAAATATTGTATTAGATGGAAAAGCATTTACCTTGAAAGCAGGAGAAAGCATTGTGTTTCCGGCTAATGCTCCGCATGCTTTAACTGCTGTAGAAAAGTTTAAAATGTTGCTGACTATGATAAAGGGATAAATAGCCTTTGTGGCATGTAGGCAAAAAGACTTGTATATTATGTATAATGTAATATATCTTTGTTTTCCTTAAATTGAATACTTATGAATAAGTACGACACAAAGATTTCTGATTAAAAGCACTTTTATACGCGTACCTTACTATATGTCTCTTTCTGGCTTTGCAATGCAAACGATTGCGTAGTTGCAAGCAGCGTTTTTCATATTTTCTCATTCTTTTGATTAACAATAAGTCTATTTTTGTTTCGTCGCAAGAAGGAACTTAGCGTTACGTTCCTGTTTCGATTAAGAGAATATCATATTAATTTATATTGTTAACTTTAACTTATTAAATGCATGAAGCAAGTTAATCTTAGAATCTATCAAATGATTCTGCCCTTGTTACTTGGGCTATTCTTGTCATTAGGCGCTTATGCACAGCAGGTCTCTGTAAGGGGGCATGTAAAAGATGCAACAGGTGAACCTGTCATCGGTGCAAATGTGTTAGTAAAAGGAACTACTATTGGTGCTATCACCGATTTGGATGGTAACTTCGTATTGAATGCTCCTCAAAATTCTACTATTGTAGTCTCTTTTATCGGTTATAAAACGGTAGAGGTGAAAGCTGCCCCCTCAGTAATTGTTACTCTTGAAGATGATTCGCAGGTGTTGGACGCAGTTGTAGTAATTGGCTATGGTACGGTGAAAAAGAATGATGCTACCGGTTCGGTAACAGCTATCAAGCCGGATAAGATCAGCAAAGGTATGACTACGAATGCACAAGACATGATGACTGGTAAGATTGCTGGTGTTAGTGTTATTTCTAATGGTGGTACACCGGGTGGTGGAGCCACAATTCGTGTGCGTGGTGGCTCTTCTTTGAATGCCAGCAATGACCCGCTGGTTGTTATCGATGGATTGGCGATGGATAATGATGGTGTAAAAGGACTTTCCAATCCTTTGTCAATGGTGAATCCGAATGATATCGAGACTTTTACTGTCTTGAAAGATGCTTCGGCTACAGCTATTTATGGTTCCCGTGCATCCAATGGTGTGATTATCATTACAACTAAAAAAGGGGCTGCCGGTTCTGCTCCTAAAGTATCTTATGATGGTAATGTTTCTTTTGGTATCAAACGCAATACGCTTGATGTTATGACCGGAGATGAGTTCCGTGCATACCTTTCAGATGTATATGGTGGAGTGGACAAGATTCCTGAACCGGGTCTGGGTACAGCAAACACCGACTGGCAGGATCAGATTTACCGTACTGCTATCAGTCATGATCATAATGTTACTGTTTCCGGTGGTTTGAAACACATGCCTTATCGTGTATCATTAGGTTATACGAATCAGGAAGGTATCGTGAAAACTTCTAATTTTGAGCGTTTTACTGCCAGTGTCAATGTGGCTCCTTCTTTCTTCAATGATTATTTGAAGTTTAATGTAAATGCCAAAGCAATGGTGGCTAAGAACCGTTATGCCGATGGTGGTGCTATCGGTGCTGCTGTATCTATGGATCCTACCCGCCCGGTATATGGGGATGGTGATATGTTTGATACTTTTGGTGGTTTCTGGCAAGCTATTCCGAAGATGGAAGAGGGCAAACTGCCTTATGGTGATCCTAATTGGTTGTATACCAAGAATGCAAATGCCACTCAGAACCCGCTGGCACTTCTTGAACTGAAAGACGATCGTTCCAAAAGTAAGAGCTTCGTAGGAAATCTGGAAGCTGATTATAAATTCCACTTCTTTCCTGATATGCGCATTCATGCCAATGTGGGAGCTGATTATTCAGAAGGTCTTCAGACAACTCTTATTTCTCCGTATTCTTATTCCAACCATTACTTCGGATGGGACGGAAATGAGCATAGTTATAAATACAATCTGTCCGGTAACCTCTATTTACAGTATTCCAAAACATTGGAGAATCATTTCATTGATGTAATGATAGGTACCGAAGAGCAACATTTTCATCGTACAGGTTATTCAGTGGGACAAGGTACACGCCGTGACAATGGAGAGGCTTACAACCCCACACTTCGTAAGAACAGTGCATTTGGTTATCACAGCACCTTGGTTTCTTTCTTCGGACGTTTGAACTATACATTGCTGGATCGTTACTTGTTTACTGCTACTTTCCGTCGCGATGGTACTTCCCGTTTCCGCGAACACTGGAGCAATTTCCCTTCAGTAGCTTTGGCATGGAAAATGAAGGAAGAGAACTTCCTGAAGAACGTAGATGTGTTGTCCGACTTAAAACTTCGTTTAGGTTGGGGTATTACGGGTCAGCAAGACTTGGGAGATAATCTGGACTTCCCGTTCATGCCGCTTTATACAGCAAGTGGTAATGGTGCTTATTATCCATTGGGCGATATTTATTATACAACTTCACGTCCTAAGGAATATAATAAGGATCTGAAATGGGAAGAAACAACCACTTACAATGCCGGTTTGGATTATGCTTTCCTGAACGGACGTATTTCGGGTTCGATTGATTATTACTATCGTGAAACTAAAGACTTGATTAATACTGTAAAGATTGCTGCCGGAACGAACTTCAACTCACGTTTGATAAGTAACATCGGTTCTTTGAAAAACTCCGGTCTTGAGTTCACAATTAATACGAAACCGATTGTAACAAGAGACTTTACCTGGGATCTGGGTTATAATATCACCTGGAACAAAAATGAAATTACGAAACTGACCGGTGGTGATGATCCTGACTATTTCGTAGCAGCCGGTGGTATATCCAAAGGTACAGGTGCCAATATCCAGGCACAGAAGGTAGGTTACGCGATTAACTCATTCTATGTATACCAACAAGTTTATGATCAAGACGGTAAGCCTATTGAAAATACATTTGTTGACCGCAATGGCGATGGTATCATCAATGCTTCTGATAAATACATCTATAAGAAACCCGCTGCTGATGTGTTGATGGGCTTAACTTCAAAGATGACCTGGAAACAGTGGGACTTCAGTTTTGCACTCCGTGCAAGTTTGAATAACTATGTATATAATGATGTATTGGCTGCAAATGCCAGTATGGGTACTATCTTCTCTAACGGTGCTTTTGGCAATCGTCCGACTGCTGCTGTAGAATTAGGTTTCAACGGTGATGGTGATTATTATTATTCTGATTATTTTGTACAGAATGCTTCTTTCCTGCGTTGTGACAATATCTCTTTGGGATACTCTTTTGATCACTTATTCAGAACTCAGGCATATAAAGGTATAAATGGACGTATTTATGCAACTGTTCAGAATCCGTTCGTGATTACAAAATATGATGGACTTGATCCGGAAATTGGTACTGACAGTAATAAGAACATAGGGCTTGATAATAATATCTACCCACGTCCTACTACTTTCCTGATCGGACTGAGCCTTCAATTTTAATTAATAACCCGAATAATTGATTATATTATGAAATTTAAATATTTAAAATCATTGATTCCTGCAGCACTCTCCTTATCATTGACATTTGGTATGGTGTCTTGTGTAAGTGATTTGGATATAAGTCCGATTGACCCGCAGGTGAGTGGTACTTTTTCTCAGGATGAGGTCTTTACTAAACTATATGCTGCACTTGTGCTGACAGGTCAGCAAGGTCCTTCCGATAAACCGGATATCGCTTCTGATGACGAAGGAAATACAGCTTTTTATCGTGTGATGTTCACTGTTAATGAATATGCTACTGATGAACTGATCTGGACCTGGATGGACGCAGGTATTCCCGAGTTGATCTTTATGAGATGGAATTCTTCTCATGGAACTATTGAGATGCTGTACAACCGTTTGGCTTATAATATCACTCTTTGTAACTTCTTCCTGGATCAGGTGGAAGGCCAGACAGACGAAGTAACAGTGAAACAACGCGCCGAAGCACGTTTCCTCCGTGCATTATACTACTATTACTATATGGATTTGTTCGGCAAAGCGCCGTTTAAAGAACATTTCTCCGAAGAGTTGCCGGTAGAAAAGAATCGTGCCGATCTGTTTGCTTATATAGAAAGTGAATTGAATGCTATCGAAAATGATATGTACGATCCGGGTAAGGCACCTTATGGCCGTGCCGATAAAGCTGCCAACTGGTTACTGCGTGCTCGTATGAACCTGAATGCAGAAGTTTATACTGGTACTGCACAATGGGCGGAAGCTGCCAAGTATGCTGGTAAGACCATTGATTCCGGATATGATTTGTGTGACAATTACAAAGAACTGTTCATGGCTGATAACGGTGAAAATACAGAAGCACGTAAAGAAATCATTTTCCCACTTCGTCAGGATGGTATCCGTACAAAATCTTATGGTGGTTCTTTCTTCCTGGTTGCTGCTACTCGTATTGCCGGTATGCCGTCATGGGGAACTAATGCCTCCTGGTCATGTATCCGCGCTCGTAAATCTTTAGTAGGTAAATTCTTTAAAGATCCCGAAAGAGCTCCTTTGACTGAGAGTACAGATGAACTTATTGCAGCTGCCAAAGACAACCGTGCTTTGTTCTATTCGGGCGAAGGTGGTGGAAAACGTCAGGTAACGCTGGAAACTGTTACAAAATTTACAGATGGATTCTCGGTAGTAAAATGGACCGGACTTACTTCTGGTGGTCAGAATAGTAGTGACCCGGATGTACCCGATACAGATATTCCACTTTTCCGTCTGGCTGAGGCTTATCTGATTCGCGCTGAAGCTAATCTTCGTCTTGGAACCGTTCCGATGAGTACTATTACGGGAGACTTGAATGAACTTCGTCGCCGTGCCGGTGCAACCGAATTCGATACAGTGACATTGGATGATATTCTTGACGAAAGAGCCCGTGAGTTATACTTCGAAGGCTTCCGTCGTACAGACCTGATCCGTTACAATTATTATACAACCAACCGCTATTTGTGGGACTGGAAAGGTGGCGAAGCTGAAGGTACTTCGGTAAGTTCTATTTATAATGTGTATCCGATTCCGGCAGCAGATATCATTGCTAACCCGAATATGCATCAGAACACAGGTTATTAATCGTTCCATTCATCATTTAAAATGTTTACTATAATGAAAAAACTATATAATATATTCATGGTGGGTCTTGCTGCACTTGCTTTCTCGGCATGTGAAAGTGACAGGGACAGTAACCCGACACTGCTGGAACCTGATACGTTTGTATTGAATGTTCCACCCTATGCCGAGAATAATGTGTATGATCTGGAAAATTCAAAAGCCATTGAGTTCACTTGTTCACAACCGGATTATGGTTTTCCGATAGCTACTACTTATTCTGTTCAGATGTCTTTGAACGAGAACTTTACAGAAGAGAATGAAGAAGCAGGTACGAAGGCTAATTATGTGACACTTGCTACCAAATATACTTCTACTAAGGTGGATGTAGATGCTGTTGAGTTTGCATTGGCGCTGGTTGAGTTGTGGGATCTCTCCGGTTCGGGTGAGCTTCCTGATACTCCTGTTACTTTATATATACGTATGCAGGCTGCTCTTACTTCCAATGGTAGTGGTGTATGTACTTCTAATGTGATTAAACTACCCAAAGTATTGGGATATAAGGCAGAAGCTCCTGTGACCTTGCCCGAGACAATGTATTTGATAGGAAAGTTTGAAGGCGACGATTGGAATACATGGTTCGAAATGACTCCGGTAGAGGGAAGTACAGGTAAATTCTCCAGAGTGATGACTACTGTTGCCGGTAGTGCTATGAAGTTCAATATGAATCCCGGCTGGGACGGAAATCAGGTGGCTTACTTTGACGGACTGGTTCCGGATGAATCTAAGAAACTGGCAGATGTCAGTGGGGTAGATGATAATAACGGTGGATTGAATATTGGAATTGGTAAGGTCGGTACTTACGAGATAGTGGTGACCGTTAAGATTGCCGGTACTAAACTCGCTTATACTTTGGATTTCTACGAAGCAACAGCTGAATAACTTTTGTAACTTTAAAACGAAAAAGAAACATGAAAAAGATATCATTATATATGTTTTCTCTTCTGATGCTGGCTGGATTCTCGGCTTGTGATGAAGACTATACGGACTGGGCTGATCCCCAGTCCAATCCCCAGGAGGATTCTAAGAGCGGTATAACTGCCCAAGTGATAGGGGTTACTCCGGAAGTAGTGATGGATACGTATGAGGAAGATTCTGTAGAAGTTGCGAAATTGGAAACCTTGTCTGGGGCCGATAAAGTTGTAGGCTATAAACTACAATTGGCTGGCAATGATAAAACGTTGTCTATTCCGTTTGCTGAAAAAGATGGGGTATTGAAAGTCGATGCTACAGAATTGGAACTGTTGGTAGATCAACTGTACAATAGCCGTCAGTCTGTGGTACGGGATATAGCAGTAAAAGTAGATGTTGCGGTTATGGCTTCCGATAATGAGGCTGTTTCTATAAGTGCTGGCGATATTGCAATGAAAGTGACTCCTGTTACTACTCCTGTCATGGAAGATGGGTATTATGCTTTGGGGGATATTTCTTCCTGGGGAGCAGATGGTGCCTTGGCTTTCACACAGGATGCAAGTGATCCTGCAATCTTCACACTGGAACTGACTAACGAAAAGGAAAAACCTAACTTAAAGATTTTCCCTAAGTCGGGGGTAGTTGGTGATGTTGATTGGAATAAAGCGTTAGGGGCCATTGTTAATGGTGATACTTCTGTATCCGGCTTACTTGATTTTACGGATAAGAAAGGAGAACAGGCAGGAGCTATCGCTTTGGGATTGCAAGGAAAGGTAAGAATTACGATAAATGTAAAAGACTACACCTATACGATCAAAGAAGTGAGCGATTTACCCGAAACGATGTTTATCAACGGATCTGCTTATAGCTCTGATTGGAATTGGGGGGATGCTTGTCAGATGGTTCCTGTGACCCAGACTCCGGGTATGTTCTGGAGTATGCAGTATTACAATGTTGATGAACAGATTAAATTCTCTCCGGTGGCAGATTGGGCCGGACAAGATTTTGGTTTCTCTACGGATATATTGACTCCTGATGCTATAGCACTTGCAGGATTGACAGATCAGGGTGGTAATATCCAAATTGGTATCTCCGGTTGGTATGTAGTTATTGTAACTGTTGATAATATTGGCGGTAAGAAAGTTGAGTTCCTCAAACCTGAAGTTTATCTTTTAGGTGGATTGGTAAATAACAGTTGGAACTGTAATGCGGAAACGCAGTTTACTGTTCCGGCAGATAAGACCGGTGACTTTGTCTCTCCTGCTGCTACAGCAGATGGTGTGGCACGTATTTGTTGTATAGCTGCCGGATCCGGAAACTGGTGGAAGAGTGAATTTACACTGGATATGAGTGGAGATGCATCCATTGTTTATCGTGAAAACAAACCGGTAAGTGATAATCTTGGAGAATTGGGTTATAAATGTCCTGTAACAGCAGGTCAGAAGGTGCATGTGAACTTCACCACTGGCAAGGGAACAGTACAATAATTATTCGTTAACTAATGAATAGAGAAAGGCTGTCTCTGGTATGGAGGCAGCCTTTTGGATTTTAAAAGGAGAAATTTATGAAACGATTTTACGCTTTATTGGGACTTTGTTTGATAGTGATGTTCACTGCAAAAGCACAGGTGGTGACTACAGATCCTGCTTTTCCTACAGATGGAACGGCAGTTACGATTATTTTTGATGCCACACAGGGTACTGCCGGATTAAAAGGTTTTACGGGAGATGTGTACGCGCATACGGGAGTTATTACTGATCAGAGTAAAGATGGTTCTGATTGGAGGTATGCTTCGGATTGGAACGTGAACCTTGCAAAATACAAAATGACCTCTTTAGGTAATGATAAGTGGGAACTGAAGATAACTCCGGATATCCGCAATTATTATGGGGTTCCGGCTGGTGAGAAGATTTTGAAGATGGCTTTTGTTTTTAGGAGTTCAGATGGTAAGAAAGAGGGAAAAGATACCGGTGATAAGGATATCTTTGTGGAGGTACATGAAGTAGGGCTGACGGTTCGTTTTGATCAGCCTTCCGGTACGGCTACTTTGAACAGAGGCGAAACACTTACAATGAAAGCATCGGCTTCTATGGCTGCGGACATGAAACTATTTGTGGGTAGTGAAGAAATTGCAGCTCAGAGTAATGTGAAAGAGATCACTGCTGTGCATACTTTTCCGCAAGCCGGAAACTTTGAAATACGTGTGGAAGCTACTCTCGGCGGACAGACAGAGGGCGCTACGCAGATAGTAAATGTATTAGGTGAAACTGTACAGGCACCGCTTCCTGCCAATGTACGACCCGGCATAAACTATCCGGGTGTTAATGAAGCCACTCTCGTACTTCAGGCACCGGGAAAAAAGACTGTTTATGTGGTAGGTGATTTTAATGATTGGAAACTGTTGCCGGAATATCAACTGAAACAGGATGGAGAATTTTTCTGGATTGCCTTGAGCGATCTGGAAAAAGGAAAGGAATATGCTTTTCAGTATGTAGTGGATGGTACGATTTATATAGCCGATCCGTACGCGGATAAAGTACTTGATCCCTGGAATGATCCATATATCTCTCCGGCTGTGTATCCCGACTTGAAACCGTATCCCACAGGCAAAGCAGAAGGTATCGTTTCTGTACTTCAGACCGGGCAGACCCCTTATCAATGGCAGGTGACTGAATTTAGGAAACCTGATAGAAACCAGTTGATGGTATACGAAATGCATATCCGTGATTTTACTGCAGAGCACTCTTTCAGTGCGGCAAAAGATAAATTGTCCTATCTAAAACAGTTGGGGATTAATGCCATTGAATTAATGCCTGTGAATGAGTTTGAAGGTAATAGCAGTTGGGGATACAATCCTTCATTCTATTTTGCAGTAGATAAGTATTATGGAGCAAAGAACGAGTTGCGTGCTTTTGTTGACGAATGTCACCAACAGGGGATGGCAGTGATTATAGACCTTGTTTTGAACCACAGTTTCGGACAATCTCCATTTTATTTACTCTATCGTGATGCTGATGGAACTCCTTCGGCGGATAATCCCTGGTATAATAAGGAATCCAATATCCCCAATAAGGATTTGCAGTGGGGATATGATTTTAATCATCAAAGCACCTATACCCGTGCGTTGGTGGATAGTGTGGCCGGTTTCTGGATGAAAGAATATAAAGTAGATGGTTTTCGCTATGACTTTACCAAAGGATTTTCCAATACACCTCAGGATACGTGGGCTAATAAATATGATACGGAACGTATTGCGAACCTGAAACGGATTTCTTCAGAAATCTGGAAACGGAATTCGGATGCTTATGTCATTATAGAGCATCTGACGGATGGAACTACAGAAGAAAAAGAGTTGGGCGAGGCTGGCATTATGCTTTGGAGAAATATGAATTACGCTTATTGTGAGTCGGCTATGGGATGGCCCGATAATTCTAATTTTTCCGGGTTGTATGGAGGAACATCCAATATGCCTGTGAATAGCCTGATGGGCTATATGGAAAGTCACGATGAGGAACGTACTTCTTTCAAAGCCTGGAAATGGGGTACTGAAAGTATCAAAGGAGGAGGTACAAGTGCCAATCCGGTGAATGATAATAATCTGGAAAATCGTGTGAAGCAACTTGCTACAAATGCTGCCTTCTTCTTTACAGTGCCAGGACCTAAGATGATATGGCAATTTGAAGAATTGGGATATGACTATTCTATAAACAGTAATTCGGATGGAACAGTGGTTGATGATGGTGGTGCATATCGCACTGATCCTAAACCACTTCGCTGGGACTATTTTGAGAATACAACGCGTAAAGGATTGTATGATACGTATAGCAAGTTAATGGATCTGCGAACTTCGTATTCGGAACTCTTTACTTCTGATGTTACTTTCAGCTGGAAAGTAAGTGGTAATACGAATTGGAATAAGGGACGTTTCATAACAATTACTACAGAGGATAAAGCCATTATTATTGCTGGCAACTTTACAGCTGTTGCTGGTGACTATTCGGTGATATTCCCTAAAACAGGTGTATGGTACGACTTTATGGATGAGAATTCTACACTGAATATCGCGTCGTCAACTGTAGCACAGAGCATTTCAGTTCCGGCTCATGAATTCCGTCTTTATACCAGTTTCAAACCGATACTTAC
Source organism: Bacteroides sp. K03 (assembly GCF_019734355.1). Classification (NCBI taxonomy): domain Bacteria; kingdom Pseudomonadati; phylum Bacteroidota; class Bacteroidia; order Bacteroidales; family Bacteroidaceae; genus Bacteroides; species Bacteroides sp. K03. The sequence goes on along the minus strand of NZ_JAASHC010000010.1, from coordinate 58,591 downwards.
CGGTATTGAGGAGAATGTAACCAATTCGGACCAGGTTCTGGGTTATTATAATAATAGTCTGGACGAATTAGTAATTAACGAAGAGGCTGCTTTTGTAGAAATCTATTCTGTTAATGGCATGATGGTACAGAGGCAGGAAAATGTTACTTCTGTGGGACTCTCTGTATTGCCCTCAGGATATTATGTAGCCCGTATTCAGACAAAAGATGGTAAAGTTGGTTCTTGTAAGATAATGAAGTAAACGAGCACGAATTACTTACAGGAATGTATAAAAAGCCTGATAAAGCTGTTAACAGGCAGCTTTAGAAACACAGATTAACGCTAATTATCGCAGATTTAATCTTTGCGATAATTAGCGTTAATCTGTGTTTTCTTAAAAACTTGTAAGTATATCCTCTTCACTCCCTGCCAGGCTATCGGGCAGGTTTACCGCTATAGAATCTGTATCTTTGGAATGATAAAGCCCTTGACAACCGTATGATTTATGGATTGCCTCTTTAGGTTTAGGGAATTTTCCTCTATACTTTGTGAGATGTTTATCTTTTAATACACCCTCCATGAAGTAAGCAAAAACCGGTAGTGCAGTACGGCTTCCTTGTCCCAACTCTCCGGTACGAAAGTGGATGCTACGATGTTCGCCTCCTACCCAGGAGCCTCCCACCAGGTTTGGGGTAACACCAACAAACCAGGCATCAGAATGATTGGAGGAGGTTCCTGTTTTACCTCCGAATTCAGTGTTATAGCGGAAGAGATCATACGCCCATAATGCTTTGGATGTACCACCCGGCTCGGTCAGTCCTCCTTTGAGCATGTCTGTAAGCAAGAAAGCAGTTTCGTAGGGAATAGCCTGTATTTCCTGCTGAGGCTGGTGCTTGAAAAGTTCCTTGCCATCTGCACTTTCAATACGGGTAATGAGTATCGGGTCATGTGCTCTTCCTTCATTAATAGCTGTTGTATAAGCATTAACAAGCTCAAGCAATGATACGTCAGAGGCTCCCAGGCTGAGTGCCGGTGTCTCTTCAAGCGGTGTTTTTATGCCCATGAGTCTGGCTGTCCGGGCCACTTCATGAATACCTGTTTCTTTGGCCACCTGTACCGCAATCGTGTTTACAGAACGGGCAAACGCACATTTTATTGACATGGTATCTCCGGTAGCCATTCCATTTGCATTGTGGGGAATCCACTGGGCAGGTTTACCTTCTTCGATAACATCCCATACTACACTTTCATCAATTCGCTCGTCGCAAGGAGAAAGGCCTTTGTTTAATCCGGCGGCATAAACGAAAAGTTTAAAGGTAGATCCCGGCTGGCGTTTGGATAGAACTTTATCATATTTCCAGGAGTTGAAGTTGATATCACCTACCCATGCTTTTACATAGCCGGTTTGTGGTTCCATAGCTACAAAGCTACAGTGCATAAAACGTTCCATATAGCGTATGGAATCCATGGTACTGATAGTCGTATCTCGTGTTCCGGTTTCATAATCAAACACCTTTAGGCGATGTGGCAGGTTCAGATAGTAGTGAATAGAGTCCGGCTGATCGGGATACTTTTCTGCCAGTTGTTTGTGGGCAATGGTGTGTGTGGCAAGGTCCTCTATAAAATGTGGAATTTCCTGATGGTTACGGTCACGCCATGGATTCTGGCTACCCCAATGGTTGTCAAAATTGCGTTGTATCACTCGCATTTGTCTGTTCACAGCTGCTTCGGCATATTTTTGCATTCGGGCATCTACGGTTGTGTATATTTTCAATCCGTCGGCATAGAGATCTATCTCATTCTCTTTGCACCATTCTTCCAGCTTTTCGGCAATGGCTTCGCGAAAGTACAGAGCTTGCCCGTCATAGTTACTTTCAATGTTATAGTTCAGCTTGATAGGAATCTGTTTGAGTGAATCAAACTCTTGTCGGCTGATAAGCTGGTGAGTCAATAGATTCTCCAATACTATATTGCGACGTTTCAGACTGTTTTTGGGATTGAGACGTGGGTTGTAAGTGGTCGTTGCTTTCAGTAACCCCACAAGTGTAGCTGCCTGTTCGTAAGTTATATCTTGAGGGCTGGTATGGAAATATGTACTGCTGGCCGTTTTGATGCCATAAGCATTACTACCGAAGTCTACCGTATTGAGATACATGGTCAGGATCTCCTCTTTTGTATAAAAGCATTCTATCTTAACAGCAGTAATCCACTCTTTAGATTTCATTATCAGCAATTTCACTCCCGGAATTTTTCCTAATAACCCTGTTGAATATTGAGAGCGTACCTTAAACATATTCTTTACCAGTTGTTGGGTAATGGTACTTGCCCCTCGTGCTTGTCCTCGTGCCATATCTTTAATGGCCGAAAAAACTCCCTGGATATCTATTCCGAAGTGATTATAAAATCGCTCGTCTTCTGTACATATCAGTGTTTTGATCAGTTTGGGAGATATTTCTTCGTACTTCACCGGACTACGATTTTCACGAAAGAACTTACCGATAAGCACACTGTCTGCACTATAGATTTCTGAGGCTATCGGTTGACTTGGATTGTGTATACTTGACAGGCTGGGAGATTTGCCAAACATCCATAAAAAATTGATGTCTACCATACCTAGATAAAGTAGAAACAGAACAAGAAAAGTAGTGCAGAAAAGGATTGTTTTTTTATACCAGCGAGCTTCGTGGTAAAGGTTTGCGTACCAGCCCCAAAAGGCTTTACATCGGTCAGTAATAAAATGGAGGACGCTTTTGCTGCGTGATACCCATCTATGGGAATCAAATGTTATCATATAAATATATATAATCAAAACGGCTGCAAAAGTACGAAGGAGTTTTGGTATAGCAATACATTATACCAGAAAGTTTTATCATTGGGTTGCAGAAAAGTTCACCTCTTATGAAAGTGGATGTATAAACACAAACAGACTTCCTTTCTGATATTTATCATCGAGGTAGAGACTGCCCTGAAGCCTTTGAACCAGAATCTGGCAAAGGGATAATCCTAACCCGGAACCTTGTGTAAATGAATCTACTTTGTAGAATCGTTCAAAAACTTTCTTTTGATTTTCTTTAGGGATGCCTATTCCGCTATCACGTACCAGGAAACGGATCTCTTTTTTATCGGGAATAACTTCATAACTTAATTCAATTTCGCCTTCAGGAGTGAATTTTACAGCATTATGTAATAAGTTGAACAGTATCTGATGAACCATTTTCTTGTCAGAAATCATTGTAAAGTCTTCTTCTTTGAGAGTGGCATGCAGATGAACTTTGGTATTTGCAAACTCTTTTACTTCATCGATGACATTGTTGCAACATTCATTGACAGAGAAAGAGCTCTTCATTGGTTCTTCACTGTCACTGTCAAGACTTGCAATGGATAGCATATCGCTGATAAGCCTTAAAAGATGATCGCTGTTTGTTTTTATAGTGTTACTGATTTCTTTTATTTCATCGGTAGAAAAGATGTTAGGGGTTGCGAGGCAATCAGCAAAACCTACTATTGTGTTTAATGGAGTACGGATTTCATGATTCATATTTTGTATGAATACATTTTTCATCTCATTGGCTTTTTGTATCTTTTCGTTTGCTGCAATCAGCTGTAGGTCCTGTTGGTGTAACTTCGCATTCAATTTTAATTGCCGTCTATAAACAGTCATGCGGAAAAACAGAATAAAGAGTAAGATTATACCAATGCCAATGGTTAGTAATAATTGCATATTACGTGCTTTCAGACTGAGTTCCTGCTTCTCCAGTTTTAGTTTATTGACATCATATTTGGTTGATAGATAATTCAGTTGTTTCTGAGTCTTTTCCCATGAAAGCGTATCTCCCAACTCAATCACTGAAATCAGTTTGTGATAGGCTTCATCATATTTGTTTGCCATGGCAAGTGCATTTGCCCCGTTCAGATACATGCGCCTCATATTCTCTTTGCTGTTTCGCGATTTGTAGTAGTTGGCGCATGAATCTATATAAGCAGCCTGCTTGATGTAATCTTTCATTAGATATGCATAAGTCTGTTTTCCGTCATATAGATAAAATCGGGGGATAGAAGGTGCTTTTTTATATACTTCTTCCAGCTCAGACAGATATTTCTTGAATGTCTTAATATCTCTGTTATTGATACACTTACTGAATGCCAGATACTTTATCATTGCAATATTTCTGGGTGAGAGTCCACGTAATTTACCTGCCAGGGCTTGGTTGGCAAGTGAGTCTAATTGTTGGAAAACCCTTTGGGACTCTGTTTCACGATTTTCTGCCGACAGAAGAATTATCTCGTTGGAGGCTAGTACGGTATAGAGATCCCATCGTTTCATCTGATAGAATTTCTGCATGGCCCGGATGAGGTACGGCTCTGCTTTTTCGTTTTCTCTGGCTGCAAGGTAGCTGGAGGCAATGACAAACAAATTGTATGCCATGCCTATTTCACTTTTGTTTTCTCTGGCATAGTTGTACATTTGTTCATTTTCCAAAGTTCCTGCCTTTCCGTTTCCTACGTTATTATAGCCTTCACAGAGTAGAAGCCAGTTGTAATAAAATCCATGTATATCTTTGTATATCAGACATAAATCCTTAACGATGGGCGTGTATTTGCGTAGGCTGTCTACCTCTCCACCTATATAGTGAAAATAATTTCTGTCTTTATACAGAAAGAACTCATCCTTTATACTCTCCATTGAATCTGCCCTTGCCTTTAGTATATTCCAGTGTTTGATATATTCTTGAGGTTTTTGATAATACTTTTCGAGTACTTGTATGGAAGCTGGTACAGAATCGGGATGAAATGCAAAAGAGTTACCGGCCTTGAGCGTAAGGCATGAGAATAAAAAGAGTATTAAGCCTGTACTTTGTATATAGGTCTTCATAGGAGAATATATTGCTTGTTGTTGTTTAGGATATGTTTCTGTATACAAAGATATATTTTTTACCCGGTTGATCAATGAATATCTATAAAAAAAGAGGAAGTTTCATTTGAAACTTCCTCTTTTCTTATAGTCAACCGACTACCGGATTATTTTTTCTTGCGGTCACCGTAACGGCTCATGAACTTATCAACACGACCTGCTGTATCTACCAATGTAGATTTACCAGTATAGAACGGGTGAGAAGTACTTGAGATTTCAATTTTCAGCAACGGATAAGTTTCACCTTCGAATTCGATGGTTTCTTTAGTGTTTACTGTTGATTGAGACAAAAACATATCGCCATTTGACATATCTTTGAATACTACCGGACGGTATGATTCTGGATGAATACCTTTTTTCATTTCAGTATTTGTTTTTTAATTATTATATCGTTTACTATTTGGTAAGAATAGTGTAATGGTCATTTTCAGTGCGCAAAGATAATGCTTTTCTGTGAAATAGAAAAAAGATTGGGAAAAAAACAATGATTCTCGCTTTTTTTTTAAGACTTTTGTGGAGAATAATGTGCCAATATGCTAATATGCCAATGCGCCAATTGGCTGCGCTATGATACTGCATAGTAATTGGCACATTGGCATATTAGCACATTATTAAATTATTTATAATATGAAAAAACTGATTATTGCATTGAACTTTTTGTTGCTGATTGCTATTGGCGGACGGGCACAGGAATCTGGAAAGCGCTTGTATAGCATCGCTTTTTATAATCTTGAAAACTTGTTTGATACTATCCATGATCCCGGTAAGAATGATTTTGAATATCTGCCGGACGGACCCAAACAGTGGAATACTGAAAAATATATGGCAAAGTTAACGAACTTGGCGAAAGTACTGGGTGAGATCTCCCGGGATAAAGTTCCTGGTGGTCCTGCTGCTATCGGTGTGGCTGAAGCTGAAAACAGGCGAGTGCTTGACGACTTGGTGAAGCAACCTGCTTTGGCTTCTTCCGGTTATGAGATTGTGCATTATGAAGGGCCGGATAAACGGGGTATTGATTGTGCACTGCTCTATGATCCGAAACAGTTTACTGTATCATCAAGTAAATTGGTACTTTCTGCCCCTTTCGAAGGAGATACGATACACAAAACACGAGGTTTTCTGATTGTAAATGGTAAAATGGCGGGAGATAACGTTTGCTTTATTGTAAATCACTGGCCTTCGCGTGGGGCTGCCGAACCTGTGCGTATACATGCTGCCCGTCAGGTACGTGCATTGATCGATTCTTTGCAACAAAATAATAAGAAATTGAAACTGATTGTTATGGGAGATATGAATGATGATCCGATGGATCAGAGTATGGCTACCTTGGGTGCAAAGAAATATAAAAAAGAGGTGAAGAAACATGATATGTTCAATCCCTGGTGGGAAACATTGGAAGATAAAGGAGTAGGTACGTTGCTTTATCGCGGTAAATGGAATTTGTTTGATCAGATTGTTATTTCGCCTACGTTGCTCAATGCTAAAAGAGGATTGAAATACGATCACAATGAGGTCTTCATCCGTGAATATCTTTTTCAGCAGGATGGAAAATACAAAGGTTCGCCTTTGCGTACACATGGTGGAAAACTGTGGTTGAATGGCTATAGTGATCATTTGCCGACTATTATTTATTTGAAGAAATAAGCTCTCTCTTTGCTACGTAGAGATTACAATCAACTATTAAATGATATTTAAGACTCTGAAATAGGATTGATTTGTACTCATTATCGAGGATATTTCTTACGCTTTGGTTTTGTATTAAAACTATAATGTGTACTTTTGCATAGAATTTTTATTCACTAACAATAAACTTTTAAACAAAATGGTAAATTACAAAGATTTAGGACTGGTAAACACAAGAGAGATGTTTGCTAAGGCTATTAAAGGCGGGTATGCTATTCCTGCTTTTAACTTCAACAATATGGAACAGATGCAGGCTATTATCAAGGCTGCTGTAGAAACAAAATCTCCGGTTATCCTTCAGGTATCTAAAGGTGCTCGTCAGTATGCTAATGCTACTTTATTGCGTTACATGGCTCAGGGTGCTGTAGAATATGCAAAGGAATTGGGTTGCGCTCATCCTGAAATCGTTTTGCACCTTGACCACGGAGATACTTTTGAAACTTGCAAGAGCTGTATCGATTCAGGTTTCTCTTCAGTAATGATCGACGGTTCTCATCTTCCTTACGAAGAAAACGTTGCTCTGACTAAGAAGGTAGTAGACTATGCTCATCAGTTTGATGTAACTGTGGAAGGTGAACTTGGTGTATTGGCAGGTGTTGAAGATGAAGTTTCTTCAGACCACCACACTTATACTGACCCTGAAGAAGTAATTGATTTCGCTACCCGTACAGGTTGTGATTCATTGGCTATTTCTATTGGTACTTCTCACGGTGCTTACAAGTTCACTCCGGAACAGTGTCACATTGATCCGAAGACTGGCCGTATGGTTCCTCCTCCTTTGGCATTTGAAGTATTGGATGCTGTAATGGAGAAACTTCCGGGCTTCCCAATCGTGCTTCACGGTTCATCTTCAGTTCCTGAAGAAGAAGTTGAAACTATCAACAAATATGGTGGTGCACTGAAAGCTGCTATCGGTATTCCTGAAGAAGAATTGCGTAAAGCTGCTAAGTCAGCAGTTTGCAAAATTAATATCGACTCTGATAGTCGTCTGGCTATGACTGCTGCTGTCCGTCAGGTATTTGCTGAGAAACCGGCTGAGTTCGACCCACGTAAATACTTGGGCCCGGCTCGTGATAATATGGAAAAATTGTACAAGCACAAAATCCTTAATGTACTTGGTTCAGACAATAAATTGGCTAAATAATTTTCCACTTTGATATGTAGAAAGCTGTGCCTGCAAATGGTACAGCTTTTTTTGTGTTTTTTCTTGCAATAAAATTTTTTTGATTCAGATTTTGTTTATATTTGTGGTTATAATAAGTAGTTGATTGACAAACATATTCTACTTTAATTGAAACATGCTATCCTATGTGAACAGTTTATTTTCTGATAGCTTAATGATGGCTGAATTGTTTCTGGTTCGCTGTAGAGCGCATCACACACAAATATATAGAGAAATCTTCTGAGAAATCACTTTTTGCTTGGTGAGCATACCTTTTTTCAGAAGAAAAAAGAAATGAATCGGTGGATGTTATTATCCGATACCTTCTGCATTGTTACTACTGTTAGCCGATTCTGGTGAAGAATTAAGAAGATAGAGGCTGTTCTCTTAGCGTAAGGGAGCAGTCTCTATTATTTATACCATATCATCTCCCGTTTTTACTACTGCCACCTTTATCGTTTTGTGGAATGGAATAAAGCAACAGATAATGGCGATTGCCAATGCTGCTATCAGTACATAGCCGAAAATTGTTTTCAATCCGAGTAACAGACTTTGTTGTTGAAGGATAGAATAGAATCCATTGGTTGCTATCTGACTTGCTTCGCTGAAATCATGCCCCTGTGTCAGTGCGCTGTTCAATGCCTGAGTATAGCGGCTCGTTGCAGTGGGATTAGTCAAGGTCATGTTTTCAGCCAGAATGTTCATGTCCTGTATTTGCAGGCGATAGAGCATATTGCTAAAAAATGAGGCCGAGAGTACCGGTGCAAGTACCGACCGGAACGTAATTAGAAAGAAAGCATTGGAGAGCATTAATTGGGGATCGAGATCTTCTACCACATATACGCCAAAGGCGATGAAAAGCGTCATCATGCCCAGTCCACGGAGAATCATCGGGATAAAAAGCATTTCGTATGTGCTGTAGGAGGTTATACCGAAATAAAGTATGCTCAGATATATGACGTAACAAAACATGCCTCCGCCAATGAGGAAACGAAACCGCCAGCGTTGCCATCTGAACCACCAGAAGCAGATGATAGCTCCCAGGATAAAACCGGGCAGTAACCATAGATTGAGTGCATTGGTATGTACACTGTCTATACGGATGATACTGTTCATGTAGTTGGTGATGAGCGAACTGGTAGCCGAAAAGAACATAACCAGTACCATGAAAATGTATCCGATAATAGATTTGTGTTTGCTGAGAGGTTTCAGGCTGACGTAGGGCTTTTCTTGTGTTCGCTGCCTATAGATAAAGAGCCCTGCAAGGAGGGGGATAATCAGGGAGTAGATACATATCCGGGGAGAGTCGAACCAGTCGAGTGTTTTGCCGTACGTGAATATATAAATTGTCATCAGTAAGGTAGTGGAGATGATCAGAATACTTTTTCCGTCTATTTCTTTATGAGGGATACATGTGGGGCGGCGGGCATAACGGAAAAAACAGAGTATAAATAGGATGGCAATCATCATCAGCATAGATACGAAGTAATACATGTACTGCCACTGATAGTAATAGGCCAGTTGTGCTGTGATGGCTATTGAAATTTGCCCACCTGCAAAAACAAGCGGGTAGAAATAAGCATAGAACTCACTGCGTACGTTCTTTGGGCTGAAAAAGGGACGGACTTGTATGATGAATTCCAGCATGATGAAGGCTTTGAGAAACCCAATGAAGAAACTACATACGATGATGATATCCATGTTGGTGACATGTGCGCAAAAGAGACTGATAAGAATTTGCAGGGACAGGTCAGTCAGTAAGAGTGTTTTAGGAGTAGCTATGGCGCGGAATTTTGGTACGATGGGGTAGGCTACTGCCATACCTATTGAGGTAGCATAATACCCCATTGTAATGTCTTCGCTAAGTACGCCCAGTGTATTGCTAACCTCTACGATACTTCCCGTATAAGCTCCGTTCAGCATCATGACGGGCAGCATAATGACAAACATGGTGACGATACCCAACCATTGGGGAACCCAGGGACGAAGGGGGAGATTGAGCTTTACCATGGAATTATTGCTTTAGTGCCTCTGCTTCTACCATCATTCCGGCACGTAAACGTTTCATTTCCTGTGATGAAGCGTTAGTAAACTCTATGCGGACAGGAATACGTTGTTGTACCTTGACAAAGTTACCTGCAGAATTGTCTGTAGGAACCAGTGCATACTTGGAACCGGTAGCTTCGGAGATAGCTGTTACTTTTCCTTCAAAAGTCTGTCCTTTCAGAGCATCTACTTTGATGAGTACTTTTTGCCCGATAAAGATGTGGTCAATTTGAGTTTCTTTATAGTTTGCTGTAATCCATTTGTCATTGCTGCGTACAAGATATGAAAGTGTTTGCCCGGCTTGTACGAATTGTCCGGGTTCCAGCGTACGTCGTCCCATATACCCTTCATAAGGAGCAGTGACTACGGTGTAAGATAAGTTGAGTTGTGCCATTTCCACTTCTGCCTCTTTACGGAGGATGTTGGCCTCGATGCCGATACTCTTTTTACTTGTTTCCGAGTATTGTGAACTGGCAGAGTCTTTCTGCCTCATCAATGCTTCGTAGCGTGCTTTGCTGGCTTCGTAGTTTGCTTTTGCTTGTTCGTATTCCTGCTGACTGACGGCTTGCTTTTTTATAAGGCTGGCATAACGGTGAAGTTCCGTTTCCTGTTGTGAGAGTCGGGCATGGGTTTCGGCTATATTGGCATCCTGTACAGCAATATTCATGTGCGATGTTTCGATGCCCGAACTGAGTACATCTTTTGAACCGCGTGCATCCATTAGGGCTGCTTCGGTATCTTTCAGACGGATGCGGTATTCCCGGTCGTCGAGTATGAGGAGAGTATCCCCCTTTTCTACATGCTGATGCTCGGTAAAGCGCACCTCTTTGATATATCCGCTGGCACGTATGTTGAGCGGAGCAATGTACTGGTCTACCATGGCATCATTTGTAATTTCATAATTGGCATATCTCCAGAAGTAATTTACTGTCCATACAATACCTGTCACTGCCAGACAAATACATACAGTATTAAGGGTAATATTTCTGATTTTCAGCTTTTTCAGTCTGGCTTGTTTTTTGTGTAATGTAGACATAAACTATATCTTATTGAGTATCTCTGTTATTTTATTCATCCCGGCAAGGCAGGATTGTATCTGTTTTTCAGAGATGTGTTGCTCTATCTCTTTATAGACACCTTTGGTGAGAGGATTGACTCTCTGTGCCAGTTTCTCGCCCGATTCGGTGAGGTATACCAACCGGCTACGTTTGTCTTCCGGATCTTCCCGGCGTATGACCCAACCTTTTTTTTCGAGGTTATTTATCAGGTTGGTCAGGCAGGCTTTATCTTTGGCGGTTTGTTCCGCCAGGCTTTGTTGGCTGATCCCTTGATTTTTCCAAAGGCAGTGCATGACTTGTAGCATTTCGAAGGTCATATCAATATTATCCGCTTTCAATACTCGTTGGATGGTTTGGCGGAATGCCATTCGGGTGTGGAGCATTTGCAAAATAAGCTCTCTTGCCGGTTCACTATTTGCCATTGTTTTGCTATTTTAGAATCGGATGTAAAGGTAGTGTTTTCTTTTAGGAAATAGTCAAATATTTGACTATATTATCAAGGGTAAGTTTACTTATTGTTAATACTCTAATCCTCTTTTTTTTGCAAAATGTGTGCTCTTTGATAAGAATAGGAGAAAACTTTTTTTCATACCGGGAAAAACTATTTCTGATTACGGTAAATGTTCGGTTTGCTACCGGCATATTTCATGTTTCCCGATAGTATATGGGCGATATGTACCCTTTGTAAGAGGATTTCTGAGAGTATATACAAAAAAAGACCGGAGAAGCCATCGCCTCTCCGGTCTATTGCAGTTTAACTGAAACTACTTTATTAGTATGTTTGTAAAGATACGATAAAAAAGAGATATATCAAACTTTTCCCGGATTAGATTCCTTCCCTTTCTTGAATAGTTTCAGTGGAAGTTTCAGGCTTTACCGGTTAGTTGTTTTATAGCTCTATTACCAAAGACTCTCTCGGTGCCATTTTCAGTTCACCGTTTAGATTGATTATCTTTCCGGTCAGGATGTCTTTTCCCTGTACCTTATCTTTTAGAATTTCTTTGTAGAAAGTCAGTGGCAGAGTTGTTTCTTTATCTGTACCGTTTAGCATTACAAATACGGTTTTACCTTCATATTGGCGGGCATAAGCATATACACCGTTTTGTACCATGAATTGTGTCATACTGCCTTTACCAATCACATCGTTGCCTTTACGCCAGTTCAGCAATGTTTTGTAGAAGTTGTAACATTCGTTCTGCAATTTAGTACGTCCTTCGGTTGTCAGTGCATTCTCTTTATCACCTGCCCATCCGCCGGGAAAGTCTTTACGTACATAACCATCGCTTTTACTCTTTACTCCGTTCATCATGATTTCTGTTCCATAATACAGTTGCGGGATACGGCGTGTAGTCAATAATAGGGTAGAGGCTTGTTTCAGCATAGCCAAGTTATCACCTTCACCCAGAAAGCGGTCTGTATCATGGTTTTCGATGAATGCCAGTACGGAAGCCGGGTTAGGGTAGAGGAAATCGTAAACAAAACTGTTATATACGCGGTCCAGGCCTTTAAACCAAGTTTCTGTTTGTTCATTCTTTGCTGTATTGATCTTATCAAAGAAACTGAAATCCATAACTGTTTTCAGATTGCTGTTTTGAGGAGCCGACAGCTTTGAATCTTTCTGCCACCAGGCTGTATAAGCCGGTTCTGTCACCCATGTTTCTCCTACTGTGTTGTAGTTGGGATATTCTTCATTCAGTTCCTTCATCCAGTTACTCATGGCATTGTAATCTGCATACGGATATGTATCCATACGGATACCGTCAATATTGGCATATTCTATCCACCAGAAACTGTTTTGTACCAGATACTTATAAACATGTGGATTCTTCTGATTCAGGTCGGGCATTACTGTCACAAACCAACCATCGTTCATCTGATCGAAGTCATATTTAGAGGCATATGGGTCAACGTGCGGAGTCAGTTTGAAAGAGGTCTGCACGAAGTTTTTCTCATGATCAGGATTATTGAAGAAATCCTTTGAGGGCATGTCTTTTATCCAGGGATGTTCTACACCGCAATGGTTGAAAATCATATCCATCACAATCTTTATGCCTCGTTCGTGAGATTTGGCGATGAGTTGGCGATACTCCTCATTTGTCCCGAAACGTGGATCAACTTTGTAATAATCAGTAGTAGCATAGCCATGATAGGAACCACCTTCCATATTGTTTTCCAGCACTGGAGTAAACCAAAGAGCGGTTACACCCAGGTCTTCAAAATAGTCCAGGTGTTGCTCTATACCTGCCAAGTCGCCACCATGACGAGCGTTGGGGTCATTACGATCTACCTTATAAGGTGACATACCCGGAATATTATCATTGTCTGGATTTCCATTTGCAAAACGATCCGGCATCAACAGGTAGAGAGCGTCGGATGCATCGAAACCTTTGTGGTCGCATCCCTTTTTACTGCGTGCCTTCAGTTCGTATTCTTTTACCAGTTTCTTTTTTCCGATAGTAAAAGTGAGAGGTAATTTACCAGGTTTCACCTCTTTGTCCAGGTGCAGGTAAACGAGCAGATAGTTATTACTTTCCAGCTTTACGGTACTGCTGAGTGATACTCCGGGGTAGTTGACGGATACGGAGGCATCACCAATACCTTCACCGTAAACCATAAGCTGGAGTTCCGGATTCTTCATGCCAGCATACCAGAAAGGTGGGTCAATTTTGTTCACATTCATAGCTGCATAAGTATTAAGAGACAGTAGAAAAGAACCTAAGATAAATAACAATTTTTTCATGATAGTAGTGTGTTATGGATTTTACCGATGCTAATATAGGACAAATTCCTGAAATGAGTTATTTTCTTTTCCTGCTGCCTCTTATATATTTATGCAAACGTTTTCATTGTTGTGCCGGGGAGGGCGTTTAGGAGTTGACTGCATGCAATAAAGGCGCCCTCTGCATGCAGAGAACGCCTTTACTCTTTTGATAATTAAATGATGGTTTACATAAGGAATCCCAGCAAGATACCGGCCGCAACTGCTGAACCGATAACACCTGCCACGTTCGGACCCATAGCATGCATTAACAGGTAGTTGGTCGGATCATATTCCAGACCTACAATCTGTGAGATACGTGCAGAGTCAGGAACGGCAGATACACCTGCGTTACCAATCAGCGGATTGATCTTATTATCTTTCTTCAAGAAGATGTTGAAGAACTTCACAAATAGAACACCAGCTGTTGTAGCAATAATAAATGAGATAGCACCCAGAATAAAGATCTGTACAGAACTCCAGGTTAAGAACTCGGAAGCCTGTGTAGAAGCACCTACTGTCAATCCCAATAAGATAGTGATCGTATCAATCAACGGACCACTGGCCGTATTTGCCAAACGACGGGTTACACCACTTTCTTTCAATAAATTACCGAAGAACAACATACCTAACAAGGGTAGACCCGAAGGAACAAGGAATGTTGTAAGCAACAGACCTACAATCGGGAAGATAACCTTTTCTGTATGAGATACGGTTCTTGGCGGTTTCATACGGATAACACGTTCTTTTTTAGTAGTCAACAGACGCATGATAGGCGGTTGTATCACCGGAACCAATGCCATGTATGAATAAGCCGACACGGCAATGGCACCCATCAGGTTCGGAGCTAACTTAGATGAAAGGAAGATAGCCGTAGGACCATCCGCACCACCGATAATACCGATAGCACCGGCCTGGTTCGGCTCAAATCCCATAAGAAGTGCAATGATGTAAGCACCGAAAATGCCAAATTGTGCAGCAGCTCCGATCAGCATTAGTTTTGGATTGGAGATCAGTGCCGAGAAGTCCGTCATGGCTCCGATACCCAAGAAAATGAGTGGCGGATACCAACCGGAGGTTACTCCCTGATAGAGTATATTCAGTACGGAACCTTCTTCATAGATGCCTATTTTTAGTCCGGCTTCCATGTTGAAGGGAATATTACCGATGAGGATACCAAAACCAATAGGGATAAGAAGCATCGGCTCAAACTCTTTAGCTACCGCAAGGTAGATAAAAAAGAGTCCAACCACCAGCATGACAAGATGTCCCGGCGTTGCATTTGCAAAACCCGTATATCCCCAGAAGTCAACAAGGTTATTCCCCAAAAATGATAAGAAATCTCCCATAATTATTCAATGATTACGAGGTCTGTACCTTCCAGTACGGAGTCTCCTTGTTTAACTTTGATTTCTACAACCTTTCCATCCTTGTGTGCGTTGATATTGTTTTCCATCTTCATGGCTTCGAGGATGATTATGGTCTGGCCTTTCTTTACAGTATCGCCCTCTTTTATTTTAATATCGAGAATAACACCCGGTAGCGGAGATTTCACACCGTCTTTCTTTCCGGAACCAGTGTTTGCAGGGCGTTGTACCACAGGTGCACCACTATCTGTCTTTGGAGCAGCAGCGGGGCGAGTTACAGGTTTCGGAGCGACAGCAGGTTTTACCGGTTTGTCCAGTTCCACTTTGTAAGGGGTTCCGTTGACTTCAACGCTCACGATATTTTCCTCCGGATCGTTTACTGTAACGTTGTAGAGGTTTCCGTTGATTTTATATTTATATTGTTTCATTGCTTCAATTTATTAGGGTTAATAATTATCTTTTCGGAGTCTGGCGTAAAGTGTAGATTTTAGAACTCCACGGTGAATAGCTACGCTTTACTTTGTTGATAGTCAAAATCATGTCTTCAACATCATGTGCATCATTCATGAATTCGTGCAGAGCCATAGCGATGGCGGCAGCTTCTTCTCCGGAATGACTACCCAGATTCTTTTCTTTGGCTTCTGTCTTATCAGTGATACCAGTTGCTTTCATTGCATTTTTCTTACCTAGTTTAACTGCAATATTACCTACTATTTTGAATGAAACATACAATAATATCAAACCGATAAACACAACCGACATTGCAATGATAGCCATACCAAAACCATCCTCATCGTGTTTCTTGAAGTTTTCTATTTTTTCATTCTTATCCTGAGTCATATTATTAGTACTCGGAGTTACATAACTGTGTTCTCCTCCTCCTTTAATAACCCAATTTGCACTTCCGTCCTCTTGGCGGGCATATGACTGGTCAGCAAGCATTCCGGCAGGAATAGTAACTTCGTCAATCAATGTTTTGCCGTTCGAGTCATACAAAGCAATGTAATTTTCCTTATTGGGGTCAAGCGTAAAGTTCACATGGAACGTTCCACGATTTGGCATTCCGTCTGCCCAAAACAGAGTGTGTTGACGAGGTTTAATCTGCGTCAATACATCCCCTTTGGGAATAGGATATTTGGTCGGATTATCTTTATCGTTCGTCAGAAAACAGCCTTCGATATTGACCGTGGCAAAAGAGGTGTTGAATATTTCTATCCATGCATTATGCAAGCCATAATCATCCTGATAATTCTGCTCATTGGTTACCAGAACTTCGTTGATTTTAAGACTTGTGGCTCTTTGTGCGTTCAGCCCTAAGCAAACTATTGCTACTAACGCGATAAATATCCCAATTCTTTTTTTATTCATAACAATCAGGTTTTATTTGTTACAATGGAATATTACCGTGCTTCTTGGCAGGGTTTGTTAGTTTTTTAGTCTGCAACTGTTGCAATGCACGAATGATGCGGAAACGGGTGTTTCTCGGTTCAATCACATCGTCAATGTAGCCATATTTAGCTGCATTATATGGATTAGCAAACAGCTTACTATATTCTGCTTCTTTGTCTGCGAGGAACTGAGCCGGGTTTTCCTGTTCTTTGGCTTCTTTTGCATACAGTACTTCTACAGCACCTGCACCACCCATTACAGCAATTTCAGCTGTTGGCCATGCATAGTTCATATCGCCACGGAGCTGTTTACAACTCATTACGATGTGTGAACCACCATATGATTTACGTAATGTTACAGTTACTTTAGGCACAGTAGCTTCACCGTAAGCGTAAAGCAACTTCGCACCATGCAGAATAACACCATTGTATTCTTGTCCTGTTCCCGGAAGGAATCCCGGAACGTCTACCAAGGTTACCAAAGGAATGTTGAATGCATCGCAGAAACGAACGAAGCGGGCACCTTTACGAGATGCATTGCTGTCGAGTACACCTGCCAGATATTTGGGCTGGTTGGCAACCACACCTACAGATTGTCCGTTCATACGGGCAAATCCGATGATAATATTCTTGGCATAATCTTTTTGTACTTCGAGGAATTCGCCATTATCGATGATAGCACCAATCACCTCATACATATCGTATGGCTTGTTCGGGCTGTCCGGAATAATCTCATTTAGAAGATCATCCATACGGTCGATAGGATCTGTACACTCCATTAGCGGAGCTTCTTCAAGGTTGTTCTGTGGGATGAAACTAAGAAGGTGGCGGATAATTGACAGACCTTCTTCACCGGTTTCGGCAGTAAAGTGAGTTACACCCGATTTGGTTGCATGAACACTTGCGCCACCGAGGTCTTCCTGTGATACGTCTTCACCTGTCACAGTCTTTACCACTTTCGGGCCAGTGAGGAACATGTAAGAAGTTCCTTCAGTCATCAACGTAAAGTCGGTCAGCGCAGGAGAGTAAACAGCACCACCGGCACAAGGACCAAAGATACCAGAGATCTGTGGGATCACTCCTGATGCCATAATGTTACGCTGGAAAATCTCAGCATAACCGGAAAGTGCATTGATACCTTCCTGAATACGTGCACCACCCGAGTCGTTGATACCGATAACAGGAGCACCCATTTTCATGGCCATATCCATTACTTTACATATTTTCTGTGCCATGGTTTCCGATAGTGAGCCACCGAATACAGTGAAATCCTGTGCGAAAACATATACTAATCTTCCTTCAATTGTTCCGTAACCGGTCACAACACCATCACCTAAGAAGTGCTTTTTTTCCTGCCCAAAGTTAGTACATCTGTGTTGTACAAACATATCCAATTCTTCGAAACTGCCTTCATCCAGCAGTTGTGCAATACGCTCGCGGGCAGTGTATTTGCCTTTTGCGTGTTGTTTTTCAATAGCCTTTTCGCCACCACCTAAACGAGCCTGAGCGCGAAGTTCAATAAGCTCTTTTACTTTTTCAAGCTGGTTACTCATGAGTCTTTCTTGTTTTAAAGGATTTATAGAAATTACGATTAGACGATTTACGATTGAAGTTTCTTTTACTACATTGCTAATAGTAATTTCAATCGTAAATTGTCTAATCGTCAATGATTTTAGTGTTCACAAAGTTCAGTCAATACGCCCAGTGTTGATTTTGGGTGAAGGAAAGCGATGTTGAGTCCTTCGGCACCTTTACGGGGAGCTTTATCGATGAGACGGATTTCTTTACTTTCAGCTTCTGCCAATGCATTAGCTACGCCGTCTTCAACGGCAAATGCCACGTGGTGAACGCCAGCACCCTTATTTTCAATAAATTTAGCAATAGTACTTTCGGGGCAGGTTGGTTCTAACAGTTCGATTTTTGTTTCGCCTACTTTAAGGAAAGCTGTTCTCACTTTCTGGTCTTCTACTGTTTCAATATTGTAGCATTTCAGACCTAATACATTCTCGTAGTACGGTAGGGCTTCTTCGATGCTTTTTACAGCAATGCCCAAGTGTTCAATGTGTGAAATCTTCATAACTGTGTTCTTTATATTGGCTTTAAATTAGTTTTTGGTTCCTTTTAAACCAGCACAAAGAAAATCAATTCTTCGTTAATAAAGAAATATTTCAGCATTTAATTTCAAAAGTCAATCAGCAGTCTGACGTTGATTTGACGAGATGTAAGGTAATTGGGCACTGCAAACTGATTATTGTGTACGTCGGTCACCCAATAATAGGAGTTAACGTTACTGATATTTAGCAAATTGAAAACGTCCAGCCCTAACCACATACTGCGAATATTGCGTCCGAATCCGGTTTTATGCTTGTCTGTATTGTCTATCAAAACACGAGACATGCCAATGTCTACACGGCGATAGGAAGGCGTACGGAATACAGCTTCTTCACGTCCGCTGTGAGGAGGTCCGAAGGGAAGTCCTCCAGCAAGAGTACCTTTAAGATTCATCTTCCATTTCGTACTTCCCGGAAAGTAATCAGTGAAGTAGAGCGAAAGATTATATCGCTGGTCGGTAGGGCGGGGGAGCCATTTGCCGTTTATCTTTTCTTCAGTTTTCATTATTGAGAATGTGAGCCAGGAATCAGTTCCGGGTACGAACTCTCCAAACAGTTTCATATCGAGTCCTGTTGCGTAACCGCTTGCCATATTGCGTCCGTAGTAGCTGACACGGACGTTGTCAACGTTATAAGGAATAAGATTGCTTAACGCTTTATAGTACACCTCTGCCGTAAATTTGAACGGGCGTCCCACAGCCCGGAAACTGTAATCGCTTCCGGCAACAAAATGTATGGAACGTTGTGATTTGATATTCTTGTTGAGTGTTACGGTTGCCATTCCGTTTACCATAGTCGTGTCGCGGAATTCTTTATAAAAAGGAGCCTGATAATATACACCTGCTGCCACCCGGATTGTAAACTTTTCGTTGAATTTCGGGATAAGTGCAAGCGAGGCTCTTGGGCTTACGATAAATTCTTTGTTCCAACTCCAATAGCTGCCACGGATTCCTGCTGTAAGAGTGAATAACCCTGCTCCAGTCTGAAACTTATAGCTATCTTGTGCATAAAGAGAGAAACGGCTACTATTGATATCATTTTTGGAGGAGAGACTGTAAATCAATTCCGGTCCGTCCGGAACCTGTGGCAATGAATATCCGGCAGAGTCACGCATTTCCCACTCACGTAGTTTGTCTTTGATACGTTCGGTCTTTAACTCCAATCCCCATTGGACGGCGTGGCGTTTGATGCGGTGACGTCCTGTAAAGGAGTAACTTTGTACTTTGGCATTAAGATAGTTGCGGGCATGTTCCATATATGTACCTACCCCTATTGTTTCGCCTGTTTCAGTATCAGAATCTTCTCCGGAGGAGTCAAGCTCATTGAGCCAGTACTGTCCGCTGATGTCATAAGTTTCCTGTTCTTTGGTTTGGAAAGCAGAAGCCTGGAAAGTCAGGCTGTTATTTTCGTCAAAGTTATACGTAGCATTGGCTGCACCAAAGAAAGTACGGAAAAGATCTCGTTCCTGTCCGTCAAAGTATACTTTGAATTCGCGTGCAGATTCTAATGTCCCGAATCGTGTGGTACGGTCCTCGGGTTGAAAGATATACTTGTTTTCAGATATATTCCCGATGAATCCTACTTCCCATCTTTTACTTGGTCTCCAGCTTATAAATGTTTGATAATCTATAAACTGTGGGTCATATTCTCCTTTTGTATCCAGCGTTCCCAGTAAGTAGCGGTTACTTTTATAACGGATACTGTTGGTCCATGAAAACTTCTTATTACCAAAACCTGCATAAGCAGAAACTCCCAGTAAACTGAATGCTCCTGTTGCTTCAAAATGCTCTGGCTTTTTATAGGTGATATCCAGTACAGATGACATTTTGTCTCCGTATCGTGCTTCGTATCCACCCGATGAAAAACCTACGCTCTCCACCATATCCGGATTGATAAAGCTTAATCCTTCCTGTTGTCCGGAACGTACCAGCAACGGGCGGTAAACTTCTATTCCGTTCACATAAACCATATTTTCGTCAAAGCTTCCTCCACGTACATTATATTGAGAACTCAGCTCATTGTTTGAACTTACTCCGGCTTGCGTTGCAATGATCGACTCGATATTTCCTCCTGACGCATCCGGCATCAGTTTATTGGCTTTCATGTCTATCTGTTGTACTGTGTTGGTTTGCCGGCGGCTTTCTGTAATGGTTACCTCTCCCAGTTCGTATCCCAAAGCAGGCAGGGTCATATTGATACTGATATTTCCCTGTGGATTTACCAATACGCGTTTTCGGGTGTTATATCCTATCATTGAATATATCACCGTTACTGTATCTCTTGATGTAAATTTAAGTGAATATTTTCCTTTCAGATTACTGACAGTGCCAATAGCTGTTCCCTCTATGCGTACGGTAGCCAGCTCTACGGGTTCTCCGTTTTCATCAGTAATGACACCTCCTATCTTGACTTGTTGAGCCAAGACGGGGAAAGTGAATAGTAAAAATAGAAATAGATTTGAGAGACGCTTATTCATATCCGCTATCGTTGCCTAATGAGATAATAACGGAAAAATCGTTCTAAACGTATATCTTGGTAAATAAATTATTCAGCCACGCCCACCGGAAACGGAACCAACGGCGCGTGCTGCTTTGTTTTCCACCGAAGCGAAGAACGAATTCACGATATCCGTGTTTTTTGAAAGGAAGCCCTACATCCATGAACTCCAAATGTCGGTATCCGCGTTCGTATGCATCTTTTAGTACCATCCATACCGCCAAAATACCAGGATATTGCAATGCATATGTTTTTCGCATTCCTCCCGAGAACCACAAGTAAGCACTATCTCCCGAATAGATACACGCAGCCCCACCAATGATTTTCTCTTTATATCGTACAATGAAAATCTTTCCCTGATCGCTATGCATCAATCTTTCTTCCATGTGGCGAAAGAATTCGATGTGAGGAAAATGCTTGCGTATATGTGATGAGTATATTTTATACAGCATGTGTGAGAATTCCTGTATTTCTTCTACTGAGTGCGCTTCTTCCACTTTAGCTCCGTTTCTAAGTCCTTTCTTAATTTGCCGGATTCGTGAAGGGCTGATCCGCTCTTCTGCCGTTTTTTGGCTATGCAATGAATTACGCACCCGCAGCCAGTTGATAGGGAAATATCCGTTTGCTCTGAAATGTTTGTATCCGAATAGTGCATTATCCAGGTTACGAAATTCTATCATAAAAGAATCCCGGAGTACTTCCGTGGTGAGATGTTCCAGCATTTCTCCAAATATGGCTTCTTTGTCGGTGGTATCTTCCAGTAGATACTCTCCCGTACCGTATACTTCACAACGACGAACGATAGAAGGAGGAAAGAGTCTTTTATTGGTGCGTATTCCCGCAAGCAGTCTGGCTATCGGTTTTCCGTTGTCAGTTGCAACGATAAACACCGGCGCATATCCTGGTGTTGCTTCATATATCAGAAACAACTCCTTAGAGTGAAATGTATTTTTTCCCGGTAGATCGGGAATTTCACTCCCGCGATAATATGTAGTAAGCTTTAAGGGCATCTTGTGGCAAATTTACATCTTTTTATTTATCTTTTCAACAAGAAAGACGATTGTTTTGTTGTAATATAATGCAGATGTTTACTACATTTGTCATAACATTTAGAAATTGACTGAAATTATGGTAGAAGAAATTATTGCTTTTAACAAACAGTTTGTAGAGAATAAGGGGTACGAAAAATATATAACTAATAAATACCCTGATAAGAAGCTTGCTATTCTCTCTTGTATGGACACCCGTTTGACAGAATTACTTCCTGCTGCTCTTGGTCTGAGAAATGGTGATGCAAAAATAATAAAGAATGCCGGGGCTGTTATTTCCCATCCTTTCGGTAGTGTTATCCGTAGTTTGTTGGTAGCTATTTATGAACTTGGAGTAGAGGAAATTATGGTTATTGCTCATTCCGATTGCGGGGCACATCATATGGATAGTGAGGAGATCCTTGGACGAATGAAAGCCCGGGGTATTCGTGAGGATCTGATTGATATGATTCACTTTTGTGGTGTTGATTTTCATTCCTGGTTGGGTGGCTTTGATGATACGGAGAAATCTGTATGCGAAACTGTTGATTCTATTATTCGTCATCCGCTGATTCCTTCTGATGTTCGTGTGCATGGTTTTATCATTGATTCACTCACCGGAAAGCTTACGCAGATTGTATAAAAAAAGGCAGAGCCTTATCGTCTGCCTTTATCTTTTTGCGGTTATATACTTTTTTTGACTGGTGCACCCGTTTATAGCAAATGGGGTGACCGTACTTCTCAATTTCAGCCTCACGGCTGGCTTTACGATTCGCTTTGATGTAATCGTCTTGGGTTATTCGATTTTTCATAATGATAATTTGTTTATCAGTGCAAAGATACGGATTTTATTTTAAATTTAATAATCTCTTCCAGCGTTGGCCCGATGTATCTCCCGAGAGTAATTGATAGCATACAAATACAAAAAACTCCCGGTCAGTTCTCTTTTATGAACCGCCGGGAGCTTTCTTTGTTCAATTATCGTTTTTTATTTCAGAGCGTCATTGCCTGACCGCCAATTGCTCCTGCAATAGCACTGGCCACTGCAATAATCATTTTCAGAATCGTACTCCAGACTGTCTTTTTCATAAATCTCTCAAATTATTAATTAATACATAAAAGCTTTAAACACCGTGCAGCCAACTTTCAACTCTCAACTAAATAATTATGGCAACAGAATTTAATGGAATCGTTTATTTTCCTACGAAAGCAGCCTTTTTTTGAAGGAGCTGTGGTATCAAAGGACCTTATCCGGTAATAAAAATACTTTGTAAGATATATAAAGAGGGGTATTACATACAATGGGATGAGGAACAATGTGAGATATTTGCCTATAAATTGGGAAGGGAATATACGAAAGAAGAAGTAGACAGTATAATCGGTATACTGATTGAAAAAGGATTTTTTGATAAGGAAAGCTATGAAAAGCATCGTATACTGACCTCGGTGGATATTCAGCGGGTATGGTTGGAGGCTACCAGCCGGAGAAAGAGGGATTTAGCAAAATTACCCTATCTGCTGGAAGAGGTGAAATGTAAGGAGGAAGAGATAAAATGTAAGCAGAAAGAGAGTACGAACTCAGAAAATGCGAACATTTTTCCCGTTCAGATGGAGTTGAGTCTGGAAAATGCAGACATTTTCAGACAAAGTAAAGTAAAAGAAAGTAAAGTAGAAGAAAAGAAGAAGAGGGAGGAGAATTCTGTTTTGCCTCCACCTCCGGAATATGCGCTCAATAAAAAGACGCACAACTATGACGGGTTGCTACTGGCATTGGATCGGATTAAGGTGACGGACACCGAAGATATAAAGGCCATTCTACGAATGTCGAATTATGGGGAGATCGGTACTCCGGTGTGGAAGGTGCTGGCACAGACCTCGTGGGCAAAGATAGTGATGCCGGGAAAATATCTCATAAAGATGCTTGTAAGTGCTTGATAATCAGTATTTATCAGATCGTACATTCTTACCATGCAAAAGTGTACAACCTTGCACTACAAAGCTGTACATTCTTGTCATACAAAAGTGTACAGTCTTGTTATATGACTTTCCAGTTTATAGCAAGCCTGCTGAACTATTTAGTTTTTCGGTTTTTATCCTTATCTTTGCCGAAAAGCGAAGATAAGCTGCACCTTGGCATAAAAAATGAACAAGTTCACTTTATTCTGCTCTCAGTTTGCATTATCTTTGCATTTGTCTTTACAAGTATAAAGAAAGTGAAAATAGCATGGAAAATTTCAGTGAATTAATAAAGAACCGCCGCAGTATGCGGAAGTTTACCGGTGAAGAACTCTCACAAGAGCAGGTAGTGACTTTGTTGAAAGCCGCACTGATGGCGCCTACCTCTAAACGTAGCAATGGTTGGCAGTTTATTGCCGTAGATGATAAAGAGACATTGGAGAAGCTTTCGCACTGTAAGGAACAGGCTTCTGCTTTTATTGCCGATGCTGCACTTGCCATCGTTGTTACTGCTGACCCATTGGCAAGTGACGTATGGATTGAAGATGCCTCTATTGCTTCTATTATGCTTCAATTGCAGGCTGAAGATCTGGGATTAGGTAGTTGCTGGGTGCAAATCCGTGAACGCTATGCTGCTACCGGCATGCCGTCGGACGAATATGTGCGTAGCGTACTTGATATACCTTTGCAACTTCAGGTTCTGTCTGTTATCGCCATCGGACACAAAGGCATGGAACGTAAACCTTTTGATGAAAGCCACCTGCAGTGGGAGAAAATTCATATTAATAAATTCGGAGGAAAATAACAGTGAGTGCTGCTAAAGCCAACAACAATAGAGATACATACAAGGCAACTGCTGTCACTCTGATTGTGATAGGCGTGCTTTACCTCATTGACAAGCTGATACACTTTTCTGCCATTGGATTGCCGTGGGTGATGAATAAAGATAATTTCCTGCTGTATACAGCTGTTATTTTCTTGTTTCTCAAACATGATAAATCTGTTGGCCTGGTGCTGATAGGGCTTTGGCTTGTGATGAATATCGGTCTGATTGTAGCTCTGCTGGGAAGTATGTCCGCCTATCTGCTGCCTCTGGCATTGCTGATAATCGGAGGAATATTGTATTTGATATCAACGCGATGAAAAGAAGTATAGAAGATACGCCAATTGTATTTATTGGTGCCGGAAATCTGGCGACAAACCTGGCTAAGGCTTTGTATCGTAAAGGATTTCGTATCGTGCAGGTGTATAGCCGTACGGAAGATTCGGCCTGTCGGTTGGCAGAAGAAGTAGAAGCAGAATTTACTACTCATCCGGAAGATATAAATCCATTTGCCCGGCTGTATATCGTTTCGCTGAAAGATTCGGCTGTTGCGGAATTGCTTCCTGCGATTGTGGCCGGGAAACGAAAAGAAGCTTTGATGGTACATACGGCTGGCAGTATTCCAATGAGTATCTGGGAGGGGCATGTAGAGCATTACGGCGTTTTTTATCCCATGCAGACATTCAGTAAACAACGTGAAGTGGACTTCCGTGAGATTCCTTTTTTTATTGAAGCGTCCACACCCGAAGATACGGAACTGCTCAAAGCTATCGCTGCCACTTTGTCCGAACGTGTTTACGAAGCTACTTCCGAACAACGCAAGAGTTTGCATCTTGCTGCTGTGTTCACTTGCAACTTCACGAACCATATGTATGCGCTGGCAGCTGAATTGCTGGAGAAGTATAATCTCCCGTTCGATGTAATGCTTCCTTTGATTGACGAGACAGCCCGTAAAGTACATGAGCTGAGCCCTAAAGTTGCCCAAACCGGGCCTGCTATACGCTATGATGAAAATGTAATCAACAATCATCTCGCCATGCTCTCTGATGATCCCGGAATGCAGCAACTTTATGAGCTTATCAGTCGCAGTATTTTCAATCGTAAATCGTAAATCGTTTAATCGTAAATATCATTATGAGTACAATCAATTACGACCTCAAAAAGATAAAAGCCATTGCCTTCGACGTGGATGGGGTGTTGAGTGCGGATATGATTCCATTGCATCCGTCGGGTGAGCCGATGCGTACTGTGAATATTAAAGATGGCTATGCTATCCAGTTGGCTGTGAAAAAAGGGTTGCGCATTGCCATTATTACTGGCGGGCGTACGGAGGCTGTGCGTATTCGTTTCTCAGCTTTGGGAGTGACTGATTTGTATATGGGCTCGGCTGTGAAGATACATGATTATCGTGAGTTTCGTGATAAATATGGTCTTACGGATGAGGAAATAATGTACATGGGAGATGATGTGCCCGATATTGAAGTGATGCAGGAATGCGGTCTTCCGTGCTGCCCGAAAGATGCTGCTCCTGAAGTAAAGAAGGTGGCAAAATACATCTCTCACGCTGCAGGTGGTTACGGTTGTGGTCGTGATGTGATAGAACAGGTGCTGAAGGTACATGGAAAATGGATGTCGGATGATGCCTTTGGATGGTGACTACTAACAACTTATTATTATGCTTGATAATTTAAAGAAATACAATATTGTGTTAGCCTCTAATTCTCCTCGTAGAAAAGAGCTGATGTCTGGCTTGGGAGTGGATTATGTAGTAAAAACTCTTCCGGATGTAGACGAATCTTATCCCGATACTTTGCAGGGAACAGAAATTCCTGCTTATATCTCCCGTGAGAAAGCGGATGCTTACAAAGCTTTTATTCAGCCGGGTGAATTGCTTATTACAGCAGATACCATTGTGTGGTTGAATGGGGAGGTGCTTGGGAAACCTAAGGGTAGGGAAGGGGCTATAGATATGCTGCGTAAGCTCTCCGGAACTTCTCATCAGGTTATTACCGGGGTTTGTTTGACTACCAGCGATTGGCAGAAAAGTTTTACTGCCGTTACGGATGTAACATTTGCCACATTGACCGAAGAGGAAATCATTTATTACGTTGATAAATATATTCCGATGGATAAAGCCGGAGCCTACGGTGTGCAGGAATGGATTGGTTTTATTGGTGTGGAATCTATCTCAGGAAGCTATTTTAATGTAATGGGATTGCCTATACAGCGGTTGTATCAGGAACTCAAACGACTGTAGTTGTGCAAACCGGCTTAAAGAATAATTCCAAATGAACAAAAAAAGGATACCGCTTGGCGATATCCTTTTTTATTATCTCAGAGTTTAATCTTAATTTCTGGGCAATGCTTCTTTCACTACCATCGGACGGCCTGCATATTCTGCTCCGTTCAATTCTGTGATTGCATTTTTTGCTTCCGATGCTTCCGGCATTTCGATAAAGGCAAAACCTTTTGATCTTCTTGTGTCGCGGTCGGTGATGAGTTTTACAGATTCTACTGTTCCATACTCTTCCATTACTTGTCTCAAATCTGATTCCTTAACATTGTAGCTAAGGTTTCCAACATACATGTTCATAAACGTAAATATAAAAAAATTAATAATGCAATAAAAAAGTTTTGAGAAAAAGTAATCAGAATGGAAATACTCAATGTGGATAACTGAGGAGATACATATATGAAAGCAAATTATTATAAACCTCTTATTGTTTCGTACTGCAAAGAACGGCATTCTTTTGGGATATCACACTATGTAAGGCTGTTTATTTGCTATATTATATCCTTTTTTGTGAATAAAGGCCATAAGTTAACGTTTGACTTGCTATAGGTATGTCAAAAGCCGAAGGAAACTATCAATATGCAACTTTAGAAACGCAGATGAACACTAATTATCTCCAATATAATTTATTCTTTGCGTAAATCAATGTTAATCTGCGTTTTAATAATAGTTGATTTTATTATTGAACCCTTTCGGTGAATTATAACAAATCCAGCATCAGTGGGATATCCTCTTTCGTTATTCCTTGTTTGATGAGATAGGCTTTATCTTTGTTGAACATATCCAGGAATATTTCCTGATCTCCGCTCGTCTCTTTGGAACGGGCATAGAGTTCTGCTGCCTTTTCTATATTTCCGGATACCCATGCTACATGTCCGGCATTCAGATAATCTACTGCAAGTGGGGCTTTCTCTATTACCTTATTATAATAATTGGTAGCTTGCGTCAGTTTACCACTGATGAATGAACACCAGCCGATACCTCTCCATGCCTTGATACAATCATTTTCCATGAAATCAAGTTTGAAGAAATAATTTAGTGCTTCTTCATACTGTTGTAATTCGGCCAGACAACTACCGATATAAAATACAATATTATGATTCTCTGGTAAAGCTTCTTCGGCTTTCCGGTAATATTCCAATGCCTTTGTGAAGTTACGTAACAGACGGTAACAACTCGCCAGGTGGCGGTTTATCCATACATTATCCGGTTTGATGGTATCTGCTTTCAGGTAGGCAGCAATGGCTTCTTCTAGCTTTTTCTGCTTTTGCAGGGCATAACCTAACTTCTGATAAAACTCCGACTGTGTACTCAGAGGAGCATTCATCTGTTCTATTTCCTTATATAGTTCAACAGTCTCTGCCCAATGTTCTTTTTTTAAGTGGAAATCTGCTATTGAGGCCAGTATACCCTCCTGGTACAGGATATTTTTCAATGCTGATATTTTGTGTAACTCTATCTTTTCCTTGAATATATCTCTAAACTCATTTTTGCGTATGTTTAGTTTGAAGAAGCGATACAAGTCGTGCAGATATTGACTACTGATTGTACCCGGGCGTTCGGAAAATCTCTTTAATGTTTCAGCTTTAGACTGTTCGGCAAACTCTTCCGCTTGTTGTTCGGTGAGTTGGCTGAAGATCAGATTGCGTTGTGACTGTGGAAATTGCTCCATAGTGAAGAAGAGCGAATACTTATCACTGCTGCAGAAAAATCCCGATTGCAGGAGTATGTCTATCATCCTATTTTCTTTACTGGTTTCCTTTCTCATCATTTTGATAACATTTGACTGTTGTCTGTCAAAAGGATAAAACCAGTTGTGTAATTCCTTGAAGAAGGGAAAATTCTTTAATTGTGAAAATGTACTCATATATACATCGGCCCCTTCTATTTGCAGTTCGTTCATTTCGCGCAACTTATCGCCTAGTGGTGAGTTCTCGAACACATTGCCCCAGTCCGGATTCCGATCGTCTTTTTCTTCATCAGATTCTTCGAACCCAAATTTCATATTACGCATCGAAGAGACATTTTTCAGCATTTCCGGGATGATCTCTTCGCGCATCTTCTTATCTATTTTTTCCGTTTCCTGACACAAGAGAAGTTGACGGTATATACGTGCGAGATCTTCGTCTAATGGGAATTCTTCATTGACCAGTTCCAGACGTTTACTGAATTCCGGATATAGATCGAGACGGGTATTATAGATGTGTAAAGCAAAAATAATTCCGATCAATGCCCGTTGGCTGACATGTATATTATTGCATTGGTATGCATCCAACAACCACATTAACTTCCGCAGATCAAAGCACTCCATCAGGCTTAACATTACAGTACTGGTAAACAGACATAAATCATTGACCGGAAGTAGTTCTGATTTCAGCATAGCCTGTGCTTCGGCTTCATTTTCTACAGTCCAGCTACTATTCGACCAGGTTTGCAGAAACAGGAATTTCTGTGTTTCCTCGTGTCTTTTCAGAACTTCATCCAAATTATTGTCTGACAATAATCCGCTGACTGCCAAATCGTCGTTAAAAGATTCCAATACATGCATCAGAACACTTGTAGTATAAGGCGCTAGCTCTTGTGTACGCTTACTGCGTACTATGTGATAGAAATGCGTTGACACGTCATCAAGCATTAGCAGACGTCCCTTATCGGCAATTTCTAATGCATTGGCACGAAGTTTTGTGTATAATTTTTCTCGTTCCGGATCGGCTATACCCTGTTTCATATACTGTAACATGAAATTATAGGAGGTTTGTAATTGCTCCAGCTGGTGGCGGAGCTCCCAATCCGAACATTGCCACAGGAAAGACTCCAGTTGCACTAAAGCTTCTTTTAACCGTTTTTGTTCGATTAAATTACAAATGTATATGTGTTGCTCGTTGATGGCTTTTTCGTTCATAATTTCAAGGTATTTGTACTGTTATCTTAGTTAGTAGAACAAAAATGATGCCAAAAAGAAGTTACTTTCTTATTTATTATAAACGAAATTTGGCATTTATAATATTTATTGGCTGGTATTTGGGGTGTAAGAGGGTATTTTATATGGAGCTGTGAAGGTGGTATCTATCAGATTTTCTCCCAGGTAATGAGCTGGTATCCTGTTCTTTTCTTTCAGCCATTTAAGGGCATTACTGATCTCTTGAATGTTGGGCCGACTGGCAGGAGTATAAGATGGTAACAGAATAAGCCTGGCGAGGTTTTCTGATATTCTGAATTCTTCGGCCAATAGAGTTGCTATTTCTTGGGGTGAATGTGTTTGTATGTACTTCACTCCAAGGTTATAACCCTGGATGAGTGATGCTATCTCTGCTCTTTTCTTTTTTAGTGCAGCCTCTGTAAAAGCCGTTCCGGTGAGATGGATATTCAGTTCGCGGGTGCTGATCAAGGATTTGTTTCCATCGTTCATAGCTATGGTTGCAAAAGGGTCGGGCAGGAAGGAAGCTTCTATTTGTCCATATTCCAGCATATTGAGGCGCAATGGGATTTGTGCTATCTCAGGCTTGTTTATTTCTTCTGCTTTGATGCCGTATTTTGTACAAAACAGGTCGGTAGCATATTCTATTACAGTTCCGCGGGATATGGCTATATTTTTCTTTTTTAATTGTTCTGGTTGGTTAACTCCACTCTTCTTGCTTGATATGAAACAGAAATATCCGTTATTTTCCATTATAACGGCTAATCCCGGATGATGCGATTGCAGCAATATAGTACTGGGGTAGTCGGTTATCATTCCGTCAATACGTCCTGCCTGAAGAGCGGCATCCCGGTCATTTGCTGAATTAAAACGTACTAAATTTACTTCCAGTCCCAGTGAATCATAGATGCCCTGCCGATGGGCAACAATGAACGGAAAACCATCCATAGTAGGCATCAATCCTAGAGTGACGGGTTGAAGCTTGACTTGTGTGGTGGTTGCCTCTTTGGGTCCGCTATGACATGCAAGGATAAAGAGGGCAGATATACTGAGTAATAGCAGCTTTTTCATTATTGAAAAGGAAAAAGGCAACTCTTTTTGTGTGAAAAAAGAGCTGCCTTTTATGTTATAATGAAGATGTTTTTTTATTATTCTTCGATAGCAGCAATACCCGGAAGTACTTTTCCTTCGATAGCTTCAAGTAGTGCACCACCACCTGTAGAAACATAAGAAACACCATCGACCAATCCGAACTTGTTAACACAAGCTACAGAGTCACCGCCACCTACGAGTGAGAAAGCACCTTTCTTAGTAGCTTCAACGATAGCTTCGCCTACTGTGCGGGAACCGTGGGTGAAGTTTTCGAATTCAAATACACCTGTTGGGCCATTCCACAGAATTGTTTTAGAATTCTTGATAACCTCAGCGAAGATTTCTTCTGACTTCGGACCGATGTCAAGACCTTCCCATCCGTCAGGAATTTCATTTACGGCACAGAATTTAGTGTTAGCGTCGTTAGAGAAAGAGTCTGCGATTTTAGCATCAACAGCCAATACCAGGTTAACTCCTTTTTCTTTGGCTTTCTTCATCAGGTCCAAAGCAAGATCGAGTTTATCATCTTCTACGATAGACAGACCAATCTGACCACCCTGAGCTTTGGTGAATGTATAAGTCATACCACCAGTGATAATCAGGTTATCAACCTTGTTCAGTAGATTCTCAATGATTTCGATCTTTGAAGAAACTTTAGAACCGCCCATGATAGCAGTGAACGGACGTTGGATGTCATTCAATATTTTATCCACTGCTTTTACTTCTTTTTCCATCAGGTAACCAAACATTTTGTTATCCTTGTCGAAGTATTTAGCAATCAGAGCCGTAGAAGCATGTGCACGGTGAGCTGTACCGAATGCATCGTTTACGTAACAGTCAGCATAAGAAGCCAATTTCTTTGTAAATTCTTTCTGGCTTTCTTTTACAGCTTTCTTAGCTGCAGCTTTTTCTTCATCTGTTGCATCGTCAGCAAGTCCTCTTGGTTTGCCTTCTTCTTCAGCATAGAAGCGGAGGTTTTCGAGCA
The DNA here is from genome assembly GCF_019734355.1 of Bacteroides sp. K03. Classification (NCBI taxonomy): domain Bacteria; kingdom Pseudomonadati; phylum Bacteroidota; class Bacteroidia; order Bacteroidales; family Bacteroidaceae; genus Bacteroides; species Bacteroides sp. K03. Next base: position 26,537 of record NZ_JAASHC010000010.1, on the reverse strand, counting down.
ATAACACTTCGCCCGGTTGCAGAGCAGCAGCTTTGACAGCAGCTTCTTCGCCCATGCAGTCGTTTGCAAACTGAACTTCTACACCCAGCAAGTCTGATACATGCTTAACGATGTGCTTCAGAGAGAACTTATCAGCAACGCCTTTCGGACGTCCCAGGTGAGAACCGATGATTACACTGCCACCATCTGCTAAAATCTTCTTCAAAGTAGGAAGAGCTGCACGAATACGTGTGTCGTCTGTAATGTTGAAGTTTTCGTCCAAGGGTACGTTGAAGTCAACGCGAACGAATGCCTTTTTACCAGCAAAGTTGAATTTGTCTATTGTCATAATACTCTATTATTTAAAAGTGTTAGTTTTTCTTTTTTCAGTGCCCGCAAAGTTACTATTAATTTTTTAGAATATACCAGTCGGTAGTTAGAATTTAGTAGGCATTTGGCTTTAATTCTGACTACTTGCTACTTAATTTTGGCTTCTTGAAAATATTTACACATCATTTGCAAACCACAGGTGTCACATTTGGGGGTACGTGCCTGACAGACGTATCTCCCGTGAAGGATTAACCAATGATGGGCAATTGGTACCAGTTTTGCAGGAATATTTTTCATTAACTCCTTTTCAACACTAAAAGGAGTAGTATGGTTCGCACCTACTAATCCGATGCGGTGGCTTACGCGGAAGACATGGGTATCTACTGCCATTGCTGCCTTGTTGAATACAACAGACTGGATGACATTGGCGGTTTTTCGTCCTACGCCGGGTAATTTTACAAGTTCTTCCAGTGTGCCGGGAACTTCACTGTTAAAGTCTTTTACCAGCATTTTTGCCATACCTACCAGGTGTTTGGCTTTATTATTGGGATAAGAAACGCTGCGGATATATTCAAATATAACTTCTGGCGTGCTGGCAGCCAATGCTTCCGGGGTAGGGAAGTCGTGAAAGAGTGGTGGAGTAATCATATTCACACGCTTGTCTGTGCATTGAGCAGACAAGATGACGGAGATCAGCAGTTCGAACGGATTGTTGTAATGCAGTTCCGTTTCTGCCACGGGTACATTTTCCTGAAACCAGGCGATTACTTTCTCATAACGTTCTTTTTTTCTCATCGTAATTTGTTTTTATGATAGTGAGGAGCCACTTTCAGTTTGAAATAAAAAATAGAAACCACTGTCAGGCAGGCACCAAAGAGATATGCCATATCAAAGGAAGTCAGCTGGGCAATATAGCCTCCGGCTGTAAGTCCGATACCGATACCTACATCCCAGGAGGTGAGGTAGGTAGAGGTAGCTGTACCGCGTTGGCTGTTGGGTGCCAGGTTGACAAATAAGGTATTGAATGCCGGAAACATTGTGCCAAAGCCTACTCCTAATAACAATGCGATTATAAAGAAGAGCATTTCGGTGAGTTCGGGGCTTATTTTCATCAGCTTGTCACAACCAGCAAGAAAGAAGAAGCAGATTGACACCAGATATAGTCCTAAGGTGATAACCTGTGTGATGCGCCCTTTATCCACTTGCCGGCCTGAGAACATACGTGAAACAGCCATACCTATTGCCATAAAGGTAAAAAATAGCCCTGAACTCAGTGTAATACCTATCTCTTTGGCATACATTGCTACGTAGGTACTTGTCATTCCGTAAGGAATAGAGAGCAGTAATAGGGCTATACCGGCAGGTATTCCTTTTATTAATACAAAGCGGTCTAATGATAACGGTTCTCGTTTTACGGGTTGTTTAGGAGGAGTTTTTACGAGGCAGGCAGCGATAAATCCTAATATTCCTGCAATGAAGGAGCAGAGAAAGATTGTTTCAAATGAATAGGCATCGTGCATGAACAGTCCTGTCATGGGGCCGAAACTCATTGCTGTGTTGTTCATTAATCCATAGTATCCTACCGCTTCCCCCCGGCGTGATGAGGGAGTAATGTCGATTACGATCGTGTTTCCGGCCACTGTGACCATACCGAATGCTAATCCGTGTGCTATGCGCAGCATGACGAATAAGGTCAATACCCCCGCCAGCATATATCCTGCAAATATGGAAATAAAAATGAAATAAGCAATCAGGTAAAGAGGTTTACGGGATAATGTATCCAGTAAATAACCGGAGAACGGACGGATACAGAGTGACGCAATGGTGTAACATGACAAAATAACTCCTATTGCCGCATTTCCGGTATGGAAAATCTCAGTCAGATAAAAAGGAAGGATGGGAAGTATCAGATAGAAGGCAAAATACAAAAGGAAGTTTGCCATTAGTATAAGGCAATATCCGGGAGTAACGAGCCTGTCTTTCATAAAATTGAGAACTTATTTAGTTGAGAATTAAAAGTTGAAAATTGAAAGTTGGCTGCGCTATCATGCTGAATAGTAATTTTCAACTTTCAATTTTCAATTTTCAACTTTTTTTAGTATGCTGCTTCTAAGACTGTGTCTTTTATAACAAATTGGACAATTTACAAATTTCGATGTCTACCTGATTTACTGATAAATCAAAGTCTTTTTAATCGTAAATTGTAAATTGTCCAATTGTAAATTTAATAGGCTGCTTCGAATTCCTTCAGGAATCGTGTATCGTTTTCTGAGAACATACGTAAGTCTTTTACCTGGTATTTTAAGTTTGTGATACGTTCAACCCCCATACCAAGAGCATATCCGCTATATACTTTACTATCTATTCCGTTAGATTCGAGTACATTCGGATCTACCATACCACAACCAAGAATTTCTACCCAGCCAGTGTGTTTACAGAACGGACATCCTTTACCGCCACAGATATTGCAACTGATATCCATTTCTGCACTTGGCTCAGTGAACGGGAAGTATGACGGACGCAGACGGATTTTTGTATCTGCACCAAACATTTCTTTGGCGAAGAGCAATAATACTTGTTTTAAGTCTGTGAACGATACATCTTTATCCACATACAGTGCTTCTACCTGATGAAAGAAGCAGTGCGCACGATAGCTGATAGCTTCGTTACGGTATACACGTCCCGGGCAAATGATACGGATAGGAGGTTGCGACACTTCCATAACCCGTGTTTGTACAGAAGAAGTATGTGTGCGTAGCAAAATATCCGGGTGTGATTCGATGAAGAAAGTATCTTGCATGTCACGTGCCGGATGATCTTCAGCAAAGTTCAGTGCTGAAAATACATGCCAGTCATCCTCTATTTCCGGACCTTCGGCAATACTAAATCCCAAGCGGGCGAAAATATCAATAATTTCGTTCTTTACGATAGAGAGTGGGTGGCGTGTTCCCAACTCTACGGGATAAGCTGAACGGGTCAAGTCCAGTTCGCATGCACCATTATCCTGGCTCTCAAACTGTTCTTTCAGTGCATTGATTTTCTCTAATGCTTTTGTTTTTAGTTCATTCAGTCTCATGCCGACTTCTTTTTTCTGCTCAGCCGCTACATTACGAAAGTCAGCCATTAGGTCGTTGATGGCTCCTTTCTTACTGAGATACTTGATACGGAGTGCTTCAAGTTCTTCTGCATTGGTGGCTTTCAGTGCTTCAACTTCTTCGAGAAGTTGGTTAATCTTAGCTATCATATCTTTGGTTTATTGTTATTTTACAGTATAAAACGTTGCAAAGATAGTGGTTTTTATCTTATTCAGCTTCCAAACAGGCTATTGTTTTTGTGAATATCTTATTGAAGTGTTAATGAGTTTCTGGTATCTATTAAACGATGTTATAATTCTTACAATTATATGCAGAATATTTGCAAATGTCCTGAAAGTCCGTATCTTTGTACTGTGTTTTTCATAGTATTAGATTTAAGGTTAACAAAGATTGGCTGTCTGGGATAGATAGCCTTTTTTTTTGTTAGCCTTTTGATTTATTTAATTCTTTGTTTTTCTTCTGAGAGAATGCTTCTTTTCTTTTTCGAAAATACTCACCTGTTTCTTAATATTGCTTTATTCGTCAATCTTTATGGATCTGTTTTCTGTTACGTTATGTAATGTATAACAATAAAAGTGAATCATTATGAGTGAAATGCATAAAATGTCATCTGATAAGCTGACAACGAATGAACGAAAAGAGTTGGATACTTCAGAGTTTGGAATACCTGAATTACGGGAGTTTCCTATTCATGATGCCGCCCATGTAAGAGCGGCAGAAGCTTATTTCAGGTATGCTCCTGAAGGGTATAAAGCGCAATTGGCGCGCAATATACTGGCAAAGGCGCATTTGTTTGGGGTGGATGTGAAGAGTCCTGTGATCCTTGAGTGGGCAGAAAAATAATCAGATTTATACTGTAAATACCTTTATATGAGTATCTTGTGATGATGAACAGGTATTCTGTTTATGCGCATGTTCTCGTCGGTTTGAATAGAAGGAATTTCTTTTTCAGATCGAGGGAAAACCTTTATCGGAACGATCAGTAATGATTTTTAACTGATTTTTCTTATCCTTTTTTATTTACTTGTTCTTTATTGCTTTCCGCATCATTGTCTGGCGGAGAAACAACATCTATTTCTTTCTTTACCTTATTGGCTTTTATTGCTGACTTTATCAACGCGAATATAGTTATTGCTATGATAATTGCTATTATTATTTTCATGACTTTATATAATTAAGTATTGTAATCCTATCTGCTAATTTAAATTGGAACGTTCCAATGGCTTTTTTGTTCTGTGATCGTGTAATTACTGTTTTAACCAATGGATGTAATGATGGATAATGTAGTACGTTGATATTCTGTAATGTTAATTTATGCTTGATGGTGTTAAATGAGCTATAGGTGTAGTTATGATTTATTTTTAATTTAATATCTTTAGCAACTATAGAATGAGATGCAATCTGAAGAGCAGAGCTGTGATTGGTTTTTAAGTTAGTGTCTTTAACAGCAATTACTGATGCCGTTGAAGAAGCTGTCACGTTGTGATTAGCTTTTGAATTAGTATCTTTAACAGCACGATTTGGGAGGGGCTACTAATCGAGGTGTTGTGATTAGCTCTCAAATTAGTATCTTTAACAGCTCGGGGTTATCAAATACACTGAAGGGAACAGTTGTGATTAGCTCTCAAATTAGTATCTTTAACAGCATATTCTATTTTAATTCATATTTCACACCAGTTGTGATTAGCTCTCAAATTAGTATCTTTAACAGCCACGGAAGAAATGATCGACCGTATTCTATCGTTGTGATTAGCTCTCAAATTAGTATCTTTAACAGCGATAGCTTCGGTAAGTGCTGTTTTTAAATGGTTTACGAGTCTTATATATAGAAATTTTGGGGTGAAGGTAGTTACTTATTCTCTGTTATAAATGAAAAAAGTGGTTTGAATTGTAGGTTCCGAAACTATAAAATTTAGAGTTATAATCAATCTATAGATGAATGAAATATTCTTTATGATGATATATCTTCCTTTAAAACTCTTGATGAAAGTATCTGATAGTGCTTCTAATACCAAATTGTTCTTTGGGGGCTTAGCAATAATAATGATAACTTATATTTGAGATTAATTTAGAAAGATGCAAAAACTATGCTGTATAACCTTTAGAAGAGGTGGAGAGTATCGGACTCGAACCGATCACCTCAACACTGCCAGTGTTGCGCTCTAGCCAGATGAGCTAACCCCCCAATTAAGTTACGTCAACGATTGCAGGCTTTGTTCCGTTTTCGTGGCGCAAATATAATGCATTATTCTGAAATAATTGCTATGTTTGCGGTAAATAATAATCAAAAAAGAAAATATGCTTATCTATAATACAACCTTTCAAGTGGATGATGAGATTCACGATAATTTTTTGATATGGATCAAAGAATGTTATATCCCTGAAATAGAGAAATATGGAGCGTTGAAGTCACCACGTCTTTGTCGGATACTAAGCCATCGGGATGAGGGTACATCTTATTCTTTACAGTGGGAAGTGGAGAGTAGTGGAGTGTTGCATCGCTGGCACTTGGAGCAAGGGGTGAAACTGAATGAAGAATTATCAAAAACATTTAAAGATAAGGCAATTGGATTTCCTACACTGATGGAGGTAATAGAGTGATACAACCGGTCAAAGAAAAGATAATTCTGGGCATCGATCCTGGTACTACCATTATGGGGTATGGGATTTTGCGGGTAACGGGTACAAAGCCTGAAATGGTTGCTATGGGAGTTATCGACTTGCGTAAATTTGGTGATCACTATTTGAAGCTTAGACATATACACGAACGTGTATTAAGCATTATTGAGAGTTATTTGCCGGATGAACTGGCTATTGAGGCACCTTTCTTTGGGAAAAATGTACAGTCGATGCTGAAGCTTGGACGTGCACAGGGAGTGGCAATGGCAGCAGCATTGAGCAGAGATATTCCGATTACGGAGTATGCTCCGCTGAAAATAAAAATGGCAATTACAGGTAATGGTCAGGCGTCGAAAGAGCAGGTGGCGGATATGTTGCAACGAATGCTCCATTTGGCAAAGGAAGAGATGCCTGTTTTTATGGATGCTACAGACGGATTGGCAGCAGCTTATTGTCATTTCCTTCAGATGGGACGCCCTACGATAGAGAAGGGTTATCACGGATGGAAAGATTTTATAGCTAAGAATCCGGACAAGGTGAGGTGAATTGTTTTAAAAACAGGAAATTTGAATTTTAAATATATTAAGGATGCTATGAAGTTTAATTATCTGGCAATAATTGGAGTGACAACAGTTGTGGCAATGAGTTGTACTCCTGCAAAAAAGGAATATACTTCTTATGAACTGTACCCCGTACGTTCGGGAAATCTGACGGAGATGGAATATACACCTGCTGCTACAAAGTTTTCTCTTTGGGCTCCAACCGCAGATGAAGTACGGTTGATGTTGTTTGAGGCCGGAGAAGGTGGGCATGCTTATGAAACAGTGCCATTAGTATCGGGCGAAGAAGGTACCTGGACGGTTACAGTGGATAAGGACTTACTGGGGAAATTTTATACTTTCAATGTGAAAGTGAATGATAAGTGGTTGGGTGATACACCCGGAATCAATGCCAAAGCAGTAGGGGTGAATGGTAAACGTGCTGCAATTATCAATATGAGGGATACCGACCCTGAAGGATGGGATACAGATACCCGTCCGGAATTAAAGTCACCGGCAGATATTATTCTTTATGAGATGCATCACCGGGATTTTTCAGTAGATTCTGCTTCGGGTATAAAGAACAAGGGAAAATTCCTTGCATTGACAGAGCATGGTACAATGAATCCTGATAAATTGTTGACGGGAATAGATCATTTGATAGAGTTGGGAGTGACACATGTACACCTGTTGCCATCTTATGATTATGCTTCCGTGGATGAAACAAAGCTGAACGAGAATAAATATAACTGGGGATATGATCCTCAGAACTATAATGTACCGGACGGTTCATACTCTACTGATCCATACAATCCAGCTGTACGTATTAAGGAATTCAAACAGATGGTGCAGGCTCTGCACAAAGCAGGTATCCGTGTAGTACTTGATGTGGTGTACAATCATACATTCAACACGGCCGACAGTAACTTTGAACGTACTGCGCCTGGCTATTTTTATCGTCATAAGGAAGACGGAACATTGGCCAATGGTTCCGGTTGCGGGAATGAGACTGCAAGTGACCGTGCTATGATGCGTAAGTATATGATTGAATCGGTATTGTACTGGATTAATGAATATCATATCGATGGTTTTCGTTTTGACCTGATGGGAATCCACGATATAGAGACAATGAACGAGATTCGTAAAGCGGTGGATAAGGTAGATCCTTCTATTTATATATATGGAGAAGGATGGGCAGCAGAAGCTCCTAAATATCTGGCTGATTCGTTGGCTATGAAGGTAAATGTGCATGAGATGCCAGGCATTGCTGCATTCTCAGATGAATTACGCGATGGGTTGAGAGGGCCGTTCAATGATAACCATAAAGGTGCATTCCTCGCTGGGCTACCCGGAGGAGAAGAAAGTCTGAAATTTGGTATCGTGGGAGCTATCCAACATCCGCAAATTAATTATGATTCGGTGAATTATAGTAAGGCACCGTGGGCATTACAGCCTACTCAAATGATTAGCTATGTATCTTGTCACGATGATATGTGTCTGGTAGATCGTTTGAAATCAAGCGTCCCGGAAATCACTCCGGATTTATTGGCACGTCTGGACAAGCTGGCTCAGACAGTAGTATTTACTTCACAAGGTGTGCCTTTTATTCAGGCAGGCGAAGAGGTCATGCGTGATAAAAAGGGAGTACACAATAGTTATGAGAGTCCGGATTCTATTAATGCTATCGACTGGAAACGCAAAACAACAAATAACGATGTGTTTACGTACTACAAACGGTTGATAGACTTACGCAAATCACATCCTGCTTTTCGTATGGGAGATGCTGATCTGGTACGTAAGCATCTGGAATTTATTCCTGTAGAAGGTAGTAACCTGGTGGCATTCCGTTTGAAAGATTATGCTAACGGAGATAAATGGGAAGAGATTGTTGTGGCCTATAATTCACGTAATACTCCGGCGAAGTTGACGGTACCGGAAGGTAAATATACAGTAGTTTGCCGTGATGGAGCAATTGATAGCCGTGGTATGGGAATGTTGTACGGACCAGAAATTACTGTTCCTGCACAGTCGGCATTGATAATGTATAAATAAAACAGATGATACAGAATACTATTAGTATAGCGGGGGGCGTAACACGCAACCCGCTTATTCGTTTGGCACAACCGGTAACGGTGGTACTGTCAGCAGGAGAACATGTTGCTGTGGTGGGACCTAATGGAGGTGGAAAGAGTTTGTTGGTGGATACGCTTTTGGGAAAGTATCCGCTAAAGGAAGGAAGTTTAGTGTACGACTTCTCCCCGTCTGTTACCAATACGGTATATGACAATGTAAAATATATTGCTTTTCGTGATACTTATGGGGCAGCGGATGCTAATTATTACTATCAGCAGCGTTGGAATGCGCACGATCAGGATGATGCACCCGAAGTTCGTGAAATGTTGGGAGAGATAAAAGATGAGGCTCTGAAACAGGAACTGTTTGAACTGTTTCGCATTGAACCGATGCTGGATAAAAAGATAATTCTGCTTTCGAGTGGGGAATTAAGAAAATTTCAGCTGACAAAAGCGTTGCTTACTTCTCCACGGGTACTTGTTATGGATAATCCTTTTATAGGATTGGATGCACCTACGCGTGAACTGCTTTTCAGTCTGCTCGAACGTCTTACGAAGTTGTCGTCTGTACAGATCGTTCTCATACTATCAATGTTGGACGATGTGCCTTCATTTATAACTCATGTTATTCCTGTAGATCATTTGACTGTGTATGATAAAATACCTCGTGAAGACTATTTGGAGAGATATCGCGAACATGTGATGGAAGAACCGTTCACAGAACTACAGCAACGTATTATTGATTTACCTTACGAAAGTACGAATTATGATTCGGAAGAGGTCGTAAGATTAAACAAAGTCAGTATTCGTTATGGAGACCGTATCATTCTTAAGGAGCTTGACTGGGTTGTACGTCGGGGTGAAAAATGGGCGCTCAGTGGAGAGAATGGTGCAGGAAAGTCTACTTTGCTCAGTCTTGTTTGTGCCGACAATCCGCAATCGTATGCTTGCGATATCAGCTTGTTTGGGCGTAAACGCGGTACGGGAGAAAGTATTTGGGAGATAAAAAAGCACATTGGTTATGTGAGTCCTGAAATGCACCGGGCTTATTTGAAAAATCTGCCTACTATTGAGATTGTGGCAAGCGGATTGCATGATAGTATCGGACTTTATAAACGTCCGCAGCAGAAGCAGATAGCGATATGTGAGTGGTGGATGGATATTTTCGGCATTGTCCGGTTAAAAGATAAACCTTTCCTACAGTTATCGAGTGGTGAACAACGCTTGGCATTATTGGCACGTGCATTTGTTAAGGATCCTGAGCTACTGATTCTGGATGAGCCACTTCATGGACTCGATACATTTAATCGCCGGCGAGTGAAGACGGTGATTGAAGCTTTTTGCCGTCGGCGGGACAAAACGATGATCATGGTGACACATTATGAATCTGAGTTACCGGATGTAATTTCAAATCGTATTTTCTTGAAAAGAAATAGATAAGAGCAAGGTTTTATTTTTAATTATTCAAGTTATAAATGAAATTTTAGTGGATAGAAGAGCAATGTTTACCTTCTTTCAGGTATGATGGACATTTGCAACCTCTATCCACTAAAATATGACGAGCGTTATTTAGTTTAATGGGTGAGTGAACCAAAAACAGGAGCCTTTACCCGGTTCTGATTCAAGACCAATTTTACCACCCAATTGTGTGGCAATGCTTTGACAGATAGAAAGTCCTAAACCAGTACCCGGAATAAAATAGTTGAGTTTAACGAAACGTTCGAATACTTCTTCTTGTTTTTCCGGTTCAATTCCGATGCCTGTATCTATTACATAGAACTTTACTTCTTTCTCATGAATTTCATATCCTAAAGTAATACTTCCCTCAGAGGTGAATTTCATAGCGTTGGTTGCGAAATTCATTAATACCTGATGTATCCTGTTTTTGTCACTTATAATGTGTAGTTTCGGTAAGTTTGGGGCGATACGTAATTCTACATTCTCTTCAGCCCTGATTCGCAATGTACTTATCAGATCCGTACAGAGTTGTCGTATTTCCATTTTTCCCGGACACATTTCAACGGTACCCGATTCTATTTTGGAGAGGTCAAGAATATCTGAAATTAACTGTAATAGTAGTCGGTTGTTCTCTTCTATGATGTCTACATATTGTTTTTTTTCTTCCGGACTGGTAGCTTCTTGCAGTAAACTTGAAAAACCTATAATTGCATTTAGAGGTGTACGTATTTCGTGGCTCATATTGGCAAGGAAGGCTGATTTCAGATGGTCAGACTCTTCTGCTTTTTCTTTGGCCTTAGTAAGTTTCATTTCAGTTTCTTTGAGCTCGGTAATATCAAAGTTAATGCATAACATTTCAATGATATTATCCTGTGGACGATAATTCCTGACAAGAACATTCACGCGTGTCCATGTGTAATGTCCGTCTTCCCGGCGAATACGGACATCCCGGCATAGTTTTGAAGCAGTACCTTTCACTACATCATCAAGGAAGTTGATCATTACGGCACGGTCTTCAGGATGAAAATGAGAATGGATACCGATAATTTGTGTTAGTGGCGTACCTTCTTTTTCTCCTACATTCCGAAACCAGCTTTTGAGTGCGTAGCCGTCCCGGCTTAGTCCGTCAAAATGTGCATAACCTACTTTGGCATAATCGCCCACAAGATCAAAAAAGCTTTTAAACTCCTGGATTTTATTATATGCCATTGTATCTTCGGTCTTATCTGCATTGATTAACAGGAAGTTGGTGGGACTCCCGTTATTATCATACAAAGTAGTAACCTTTGTCATTAAATCTATTGTACCTTGAGTTTGCAGAGATTTATAATATCCATTCAATTTGGAGAAGTCGTAGCGATATGTAACATCAGCGTCTTCATGATTTCTTACTTTTTCTTTTATCTCTTCCGGAAAGATGGGATTATCGAAAATATTAACTCCCAAAACATGTTGTTTATCGGGGATATGAAATAAATCTAACTCCTTCTTATTGAGGTCTATCAGATAACCCTCTTTATTGTATAGTTCGATTCCTACCGGAAGATTTTTATAAATATTATGCAGAATGCGTTCGCTATACTTTAGTGCCTGATAGGCAGTAGTCATATTAGGCCCGTCTTGTGCCTCGGCGATACCATATATTTTTGTATTCCCCTCTTCATCAGTCTCCTCAAAACATTTTTTACTACGTATCCACACACTGCCTTTGGGGGTATTAAGAAGATATACTTCTTCAATCGTTTGCTGTATTTCAATGGAAGAAAGTGGACTGGTATGATTTTGGTCTTCTTTTAAAATGCGTTTGTTGAAATCTTCAAAACTGATGATTCCGTCACTGTCGAGTCCTAGTAAGTTGGAAATGAATTCGGAGCAGACATAACTTTCTGTTTTTAAATCGGCTTCCCACCATCCCATATTTGCTTTGTTCATCAGTTTAAAGATAAATTCGCTGTCTGACTGTTTGTTTGTATTCAAAGTGGTATCTTTTTATTCGGTATTTTTTAACGCTGTAAAAATACGCATTTGAATTGAGAAAGAGAATAATAAATCAGTATTTTTGGGTATTGACAACTTTATCTCTTATTGTGAACTTTGCTCTTGCTAAAAGTGTTGTATACTAAAATAGAAAGGAGTAATGACAGATGAAAAAAATAGTTTTGCTTCGCCACGGAGAAAGTGCGTGGAATAAAGAGAATCGTTTCACTGGATGGACAGATGTAGATCTTACAGAGAAAGGTATTACTGAAGCCAACAGAGCAGGTGAGTTGTTGAAAGAAAATGGTTTTAATTTTGATAAAGCCTACACTTCTTATCTTAAACGGGCAGTGAAAACATTGAATTGCGCATTAGATAAGTTGGATCAGGACTGGATTCCGGTGGAGAAAACCTGGCGCTTGAATGAGAAACATTATGGTGCATTGCAAGGATTGAACAAAGCCGAAACAGCTGCTAAATATGGTGATGAACAAGTATTGGTCTGGCGTCGTAGCTATGATGTGGCTCCTCATGCTTTGGCAGAGGATGATCCGCGCAATCCTCGTTTTGAAAATCGTTATAAGGAAGTTCCTGATACCGAATTACCCCGTACGGAGTCTCTTAAAGAAACCATTGAGCGTATTATGCCTTACTGGAAGTGTATCATTTTTCCAAATCTGAAAACTGCTGATCAGTTACTTGTTGTAGCTCATGGAAACAGTTTACGGGGGATTATCAAACATCTGAAACATATCTCTGATGAAGATATTGTGAATTTAAATCTTCCGACAGCAGTGCCTTATGTTTTCGAGTTCGACGATGATCTCAATCTGGTGAATGATTATTTTCTGGGTGATCCTGAAGAGATAAAAAAACTGATGGAAGCAGTGGCTAATCAGGGCAAGAAAAAGTAGTTGGGATACTAACTTTCAACTACTGGTTTTATTAATTTAAAAAAACAACATTATGAGTAAAATAACAGATTTATTGGGTGACAAGGCTGCATATTACCTTGACCATACTTGCAAGACTATGGATAAATCGATGATTCATATCCCTTCTTCCGAAACGATTGATCGTATTTGGATAGATTCTGACCGTAATATACAGACTTTACGTAGTTTACAAACGATTCTCGGACATGGTCGTCTGGCCAATACCGGTTATGTTTCTATTCTTCCTGTTGATCAGGATATTGAACATACAGCGGGAGCTTCTTTTGCTCCGAATCCGATTTATTTCGATCCGGAGAACATTGTGAAACTGGCTATTGAAGGAGGATGTAACGCCGTAGCTTCTACCTTTGGTATATTGGGTGCTGTGGCACGTAAGTATGCACATAAGATTCCTTTTGTGGTGAAGTTGAATCATAACGAGTTGTTAAGTTACCCTACTACGTATGATCAGGTACTGTTTGGCACTGTGAAAGAAGCGTGGGAAATGGGGGCTGTAGCTGTAGGTGCTACTATTTATTTTGGTTCTGAGCAGAGCCGCCGTCAATTGGTGGAGATAGCCGAAGCGTTTGATTACGCCCATGAATTAGGTATGGCAACTATCTTGTGGTGTTATTTGCGTAATAGCGATTTCAAGAAAGATGGTGTGGATTATCATGCTGCTGCTGACCTTACCGGACAGGCTGACCGTCTTGGTGTGACTATCAAAGCTGATATTGTAAAACAGAAACTTCCTGTAAACAATGGTGGCTTTACTGCTATTGGTTTTGGTAAAACAGACGAACGTATGTATACACAGTTAGCTTCGGAACATCCTATTGATCTTTGCCGTTATCAGGTAGCCAATGGCTATATGGGACGCGTTGGATTAATAAATTCCGGTGGAGAATCTCATGGCTCTTCCGATTTAAGAGATGCCGTAGTTACAGCTGTTGTTAATAAACGCGCCGGAGGTATGGGGCTGATTAGTGGACGTAAAGCTTTCCAGAAACCGATGAATAAAGGTGTCGAATTATTGAATGCCATTCAGGATGTTTATCTTGATCCGGCGGTGACGATAGCGTGATAAATAGTGATGAGTGATTAGTGATGAGTGATTAGTGCCATGCGGCATAATAGCGCAGCCACTCATCACTCATCACTAATCACTCATCACTTCACTCATCACTCCCTCCTAATTTTCCCCCCTTCTCCTACAATTTTGTAGCTCTGTCCTTTCTGAGTTTTGAATGAGAGAGTTTGGTCACCATATTTAATAGTACAAGGTGCCCCGGCTTTTGATGTGACAGTTGCTTCTTTTAGTTGGTTATTTTCCCAGGCGATAGAGACTTCAAAATTACCTTTGGCACAAATGCCATTGATTGAACCTTCTTTCCAGGCATCAGGAAGTGCCGGCAACAATTGAATAAATCCCATATGGCTTTGTAACAACATCTCTGTAATGCCTGCTGTCCCTCCGAAATTTCCATCAATCTGGAAGGGAGCATGGGTATCCCACAAATTGTCCAAGGTTCCGTTCTTTAATAAATTTCCGAATAACATATAGGCGTGATTTCCATCTTGTAACCTTGCCCATTGATTTAACTTCCATCCCATACTCCAACCGGTAGCACCGTCACCCCGGTGTTGCAATACCACCTTGGCAGCCTGAGCCAATTCCGGAGTTGTAATGGGAGATAGAGTATGTCCCGGGTGTAACCCGAATAAGTGGTTAACGTGGCGGTGCTTGTCGTTAGGATCATCAATATCTACTGACCACTCCATCAGTTGTCCGTATCGTCCAATCTGATAAGGAGCCAGGTTCTTTAATATATTTTCCCATTGTTTGCGTTCTTTTGCGTCTACTCCTAATATCTTACTTGCTGAAATGGCATCTAAAAGGATTTCCCGTACGACCGCATGTACGAAGGTAGCCCCCTGATCCACCGGACCATGTTCTGGAGAAGTAGAAGGGGTTGCTGTATATGTTCCATCCGGTTTATGCCACAAGTAGTCAGCAGTGAACTGTGCACTACTTTTTATCAATGGATATCCTATTTCTGAAAGAAATTTTTTGTCACGCGTATAATCATAATATTCCCAAATGTGTGTAGCCAGCCAGGGACCGGCCATTGGGTTGAAGTTCCACTCCATCTGTTCACTGGATAGGGGAGCGGTGAATCCAAAGATATTTGCAGAAATAGAAGCCGTCCACCCACGCGCATTAAAATACGCTTTTGCTGTTTTTTCTCCGGGTTTCACTAATCCACGTATAAAGTCAATTAAAGGTAACATGCATTCGTCCAGATTGGTGGAGCAGGCAGGCCAGTAGTTCATCTGGATGTTAATGTTGTTATGATAATCTACTCTCCATGGGCCATCCAGGTTATTGTGCCATATGCCTTGCAGGTTTGCCGGCATATTTCCGGGACGTGAACTGGCTATTAGCAGATAACGTCCGTATTGATAATAAAGTTGTTCTAAATAATAGTCCGGAGTTCCCTGGCGATAGTGCTTCAGCCGTTGATCAGTAGGCAGGTCTGCAATGGGCACTTGAGGGTTCAGGCTCAATTTTACACGGTTGAAGAGTGCAGTATAGTCATTTTGGTGGCGAAGGTAAAGTGCTTCGTAAGTCTTTGCTTCCACTTGCTTCATCATGTTCCGGGTAGTTTCTGACGGGTTATTTCCCACATACGTTTCCGGAGTGTTGAAGTCCGGGTTATAGTTCATTTTATAATCCGTATCGGCTGTGAGTAGAAACACAACTTCGTTTGCATCTTTTATCACGAGTTTTCCGTTTTCAACTCTTACTGTTCCTCCTTTGTTTATGGCGCGGAACCGAAGCGCAAACTTCATTTGATTGTTATTTAGCTTTCCGGCGTAACAAAGACCGTTTGTTCCATCTGCTTCTATCTTTCCTTGTGTCTCAGTATTGGGGCTGTAGCTGAATGTGAGATTTTGCATTCCCGGTTTGTCCGCGGTAAATCTCATCACCATCACACTGTCCGGATAAGAGATAAAATAGTTTCTTTGATATTGAATTCCGTCTTTAAGGAAACAGACTGTTGCCATGGCTGAATCCAATGACAAAATACGTTTGTAATCACTCATGCCGATTTCACTTAATCCGGTTTCCACATATACCTCTCCCATGGTAGTGAACGAGCCGAAACGGAAGGGAGTCTCGTCCTTTTCTTCATAAGCTGCCAGACCATTAAAATTTTTACGGGTCAGTATCTCTGCCCGTTTTTGGTCACCATCTGTGAATGCCTGGCGTATTTCTCTTAATATTGGTGCCGATTGTTTATTTACATTCCAATAATAGTCTGCTCCGCCGGAAGTATTTGGTCCACCCTTCCATAGGGTCTTTTCGTTTAATGTAATACGTTCGGCAGCAATAGAACCCATAATGTTGGCTCCAAGACTACCATTTCCCAAAGGTAGTGAACTTGTTTCCCAGGCTTTATCCGGGTTTTCACCTTTACCATCGGCTCTTTGCCAGATAGCACGTCCGTCAAGGTTGTTGGGAGTATCAAACCAGATGGAAAGAGAGGGAGTGTTATCCGGCTTCTCTGCGCGGGCACCTACAATGAATAGGGCAGCCAGAATAGATAAATAGAGCTTTTTCATATAAATATGATTAATAATTTAGCAAAGATGATTGTTCAATTGTAATAATAACGTGTGATTTATTTTCTTAGTATCAGGTTTTCTTTGAAAAACGGATAATAAAATCCGGATTGGACGACTTTAGACAAATTCGAACATATCAAAAGACAAAAATGGAAAAGCCTTTTCATGGAAAACCTTATCTTTGTGACGAAAATCTTAAATATTAGTACATAATGAGAAACAAAATTTTATACGGAAGCGTATTACTTATCGGTTTTTCCGGAATTCAACCGGGCTTTGCACAGAAAAAGAAATCAAAAACTTCCCAACGTCCTAATGTTGTTTTTATTCTGGCTGATGACCTGGGTTATGGTGATCTGAGCTGTTACGGGCAAGAAAAATTTGATACTCCCAATATCGATCTGTTAGCTCAGAATGGAATGCGTTTCACGCAATGTTATTCCGGTACAACGGTCAGTGCTCCTTCACGATCATGCCTGTTGACAGGTACTCATAGCGGTCATACAGCTATCCGGGGGAATAAGGAATTGAATCCCGAAGGGCAGTTTCCTTTACCGGCAGACTCCCGTACTATTTTTCATTTATTCAAAGATGCAGGTTATGAAACCGGTACGTTTGGTAAGTGGGGGTTGGGATTCGTAGGTTCCACAGGTGACCCCAATAAACAAGGTGTCGATCATTTTTATGGTTATAACTGTCAGTTACTGGCTCATAGTTATTACCCCGATCATTTATGGGAAAACGATCAACGTATTGAACTCAAAGATAATGTGTTGGAAGTGGAATATGGCAAAGGAACCTATTCTCAGGATTTGATTCATTCTAAAGCACTTTCTTTTTTAGATAACAGGAAGCAGGAAGAACCTTTCTTCTTATTTTATCCTACTATCATTCCACATGCCGAACTGATTGTACCCGAAGATAGTATTATAAATAAATTTCGTGGTAAATTTCCGGAGGTTCCATACAAAGGCTTTGAACCCGGAAGTCCTGCATTTCGTAAAGGAGGATATTGTACCCAACTCAATCCCCGTGCTACATTTGCTGCAATGATTTACCGGCTCGATGTATACGTTGGTCAATTGGTACAAAAGCTGAAGGATAAAGGAATATACGATAATACGATTATTATCTTCGCCAGTGATAACGGGCCTCATAGAGAAGGGGGAGCCGATCCGGATTTCTTTAATAGTAACGGTATCTGGCGTGGCTATAAGCGCGATTTGTATGAGGGAGGGATTCGTGTTCCTATGATCATTTCCTGGCCGGGACATATCCAGGCGGGTACGGAAACAAATTTTATGTGTTCTTTTTGGGATCTTATGCCTACTTTTGAAGAGCTTTTGAATCCAAAAGCTGCTATCAAAGAGATGGATGGTGTGAGCATGCTTCCTTTGCTTGAAAATAGAAAAGGGCAGAAAGAGCATGAATACCTGTATTTCGAGTTTCAGGAACTGAATGGGCGTCAGGCGGTACGTAAAGGGTCGTGGAAATTAGTGCATATGAATATCCGTGGTGAAAAGCCATATTATGAACTTTATAATCTGGCGTCAGATCCTTCTGAGAAGTATAATCTACTGAATAAATATCCGGAAAAGGCAGAAGAATTGAAAGCTATCATGTTGGAAGCTCATACGGATGATCCGAACTGGCCGCTCTTTTAATACTCTTTTTTTGGTAGATGAGAAAGAAACGTTTATTTTTGCCCTGATCACATACGAATCTTACTTATGAAAATATCTAATAACTTTCGTCTCTTTTGTTTGATAATAGGCTTGTTTCTTTATTCTAATAATCTGAAAGCCAGTCATTATTATTTCAAACAGATATCCTTAAATGAGGGTTTACCCTCTACGGTGCGGTGTATTTATGCCGAAAAGAAAGGATTTGTATGGATCGGGACAAAAGCTGGTTTGGGGCGTTTCGACGGGCATGAGTTAAAACGTTATATACATCAGTCTGACAATCCCAATTCATTACCTCATAATCATGTTCATCAGATCATGGAGGACAGTCTGCATAACATTTGGATTATGACAGATAAAGGGATAGCCCGTTACCGACGCAAAAGCGATGATTTTGATGTTATTAAAAACCGGAACAATCAGAATATAATAGTTAATGCTTCGTGTAGAATAAATCAGGGGATCTTGTTTGGTGCACGAAATAAAATCTACTTTTATAGCTATAAAGATGATTCCTTCATTCTTCTTCAGGATTTTACTTCCGATACCCAATTCTCCATTTCGTTTATTGGTATGTGGGATGCAGAAACACTGCTTTGTGCCAGTCGCTGGCAAGGTGTCTTACTGCTTAATCTCCGTTCCGGGCAAGTAACTTCTCCTCCTTTTGATTGTGGCAAGGAGATTATGGAAATAATGATAGACTCCCGGCAGCGTATTTGGGTGGCTCCCTATAATAATGGAATCCGGTGTTTCTCAAAAGACGGTACTTTACTGGCCTCTTATACAACTCAGAATTCTCAGCTCAATAACGATGTTGTTCTATGTATGACCGAAAGAGATGATCATCTCTGGATAGGGACCGATGGGGGAGGAATTAATATATTAGATCCCGAATCAAAAGAAATGTCTATTCTTGAGCATATTCCCGGTAATAGCTATTCCCTGCCTGTAAATTCTATTTTATATCTGCACAATGATGTCAATAATAATATGTGGGCAGGTAGTATCCGGGGTGGTCTGATCAATATTCGTGAAATATCGATGAAAACCTATACGGATGTAGTACCAGGGAATGATGACGGGTTAAGTGATAATGCTGTTCTTAGTTTATACCAGGATTCTGTATCCGATGATATATGGATTGGTACGGATGGAGGTGGGTTGAACAGATTAAATCCTGAATCAGAGAAATTCCGGCATTATCCTACTACCTGGAAGGCTAAGGTTGCCTCTGTTACCGGCTATACGTCTAATGAATTGTTACTTTCTCTTTTCTCCAAAGGATTATTTGTCTTTAACAAATCGACGGGAACTCTCAAACCGTTGGTCATTGACAACGAAGAAATAAACAATCTGCTCCGGTATAGTGGGAAGACAGTAAATGTTTGTCAGGTATCTTTGGGTTCTGTGCTATTGCTTGGCTCTCATATTTACCGGTATGATATCGCTTCCGGAAAGGTTGAAGCAGCTATCGAAGAGGAAGGAAGTGATTTGGTTGGGACAATTCTTCCGGTAGCTCATGAAGCAGATGTAAGTTATTTTTGTGATTTGAGACGGATTTATGTATTAAATCACTCTACTAATAAGCTACATACGGTGTATACCTGTGGCAAAGATACGCTTATCAATGCCGTATCACGGGACGAACGCGGTGTCTTTTGGATTGGCAGCAACCAGGGGTTGAGCAGTTATAACCCGGCAACCCGTCAGTACAATCATTTACCTACCTCGCTTTTTGGTGAGATCACCTCCATAATGTGTGATCAGAGAGGTAAAATATGGATAGGTGCGGACAATATGTTGTTTGCATGGCTTGTCAATGAAAAGAGGTTTATTCTGTTTGGTGAGTCGGACGGAGTTTTTATAAACGAATATTTGTCTAAACCCAGATTGATTTCTACCCGGGGAGATATTTATATGGGTGGCATCAGAGGACTGTTGAGGATAGACAAGAATTTGCCGGTAGAAAGTTCAGAGTATCCACAAATGCAGTTGACGGATGTACTGATTAACGGAGAGTCGGTAAATGATGCGTTAAGTGCAAATCCCACCGGTATTTCCGTATCCTGGAGCAGTAAGTCTATTGCGGTTCGTGTAATGTCTTGTGAGAAAGATATTTTCCGTCAGAAAATATATCGTTACCAGATTGTCGGATTGAATAACCAGTACATTGATTCCTATAGTTCGGAGTTAGTCATTCGTTCGTTACCTCCCGGAGATTATCGGATTATGGCTTCATGTAGTACAAAAGACGGAAACTGGACTCCTTTACAACAAGTTTTGAGCTTGACCATATTACCACCGTGGTATCAGACGTGGTGGTTTATCCTATGTTGTATATTACTTGTATCCGGCGTTATTATTCAGGTTTTTCTGGTCACTATGCGCCGTAAAGAAAACAAGCTAAAGTGGGCGATGAAGGAGCATGAAAAGCAAATGTATGAAGAAAAAGTACGTTTTCTTATTAATATCAGTCATGAGCTCCGTACACCATTGACATTGATACATGCACCACTCAATCGTATTTTGAAATCTTTGGCACCTACAGATTCCAATTATGTTCCGCTTAAAGGAATTTACAGGCAGTCACAGCGTATGAGAAACTTACTTAACATGGTGTTGGATTTACGAAAAATGGAGGTTGGAGTCAGTAAGTTGCAGGTCTACCCACAGCAGTTGAATGATTGGGTATTAGAGGTTTCTGCCGATTTTATAAGTGAAGGAGAAGCACGGAACGTACATATACGCTATCAGTTGGATGAACAGATTACAGTGGTTAGTTTTGACAGGGAGAAATGTGAGATCATCCTTACCAATTTATTGATTAATGCCTTAAAACATAGTCCGGAGGGTGGTGAAATTTTGATTCAAACGGAACTTCTGCCGGATGAGCAGTCGGTTCGCGTTTCCGTATCCGATCAGGGCTGTGGATTGAAGCAGGTAAATATACGTAAACTCTTCACCCGATTCTACCAGGGAAGTGGTGAAAGGAATGGTACGGGCATTGGTTTGTCTTATTCTAAAATATTGGCAGAGTTGCATGGAGGTAGTATTGGTGCCAGAGACAATGATACAGCAGGTGCCACTTTTTTCTTTGAACTTCCGCTTCAGGTAGTATCAGAAGAGATTATTTGTCAGCCCAAAGCCTATCTGAACGAATTGATAACGGATGATAACGAAGAAAAGAACACAGAAACAAATACTTTCCAAACGAAGGATTATTCGTTGCTTGTAGTAGATGATAATCAGGATTTGATTGATTTCCTGAGAGATACGATGAAAGCACACTTTAAGCAAGTATATACTGCTGCAGATGGTGTAGAGGCTTTGGAAATCGTTCGGAAGTACCAGCCCGACATTGTAGTCAGTGATGTGATGATGCCACGTATGAACGGATATGAACTCTGTAAACAGATAAAAGAGAATATTGACATCAGCCATATACCGGTTATTTTGCTCACTGCACGTGATGACGAACAAAGTCAGTTGCACGGATACAAGATTGGTGCAGATGGTTATCTGACCAAACCGTTTGAGGAAGAAATGTTGTTGGAACTGATTCGCAGTCGTTTGCGCAACAGAGAGCAAACTAAAGTACGTTATCTCAATGCAGGATTATTACCGGCACCGGAGGAAAGTACTTTCAGCCAGGCAGATGAAACTTTCCTTCTGAAGCTGAATAAAGTTATTGTAGAAAATCTGGATAGTTCAGTACTGGATATTGCATTTCTCTGTAAAGAGATGTATATGAGTCGCGCTACATTGTATAATAAGCTGAAAGCCTTGACGGATATGGGAGCCAATGATTACATCAATAAGTTCAGACTGGAAAGGGCGATACAGCTTATTACTACTACTGACCTCAACTTTACAGAGATAGCAGAGCGTACAGGATTCTCTACCTCACGTTATTTTAGTACAGCGTTCAAGCAATACACAGGAGAGACACCTACTCAGTATAAAGAGAGCCATAAGCGGACCTCTTAATCTGAATATTGATATACTTTGAGTTCAAACTTCGGAACCATTGCGAGCAGATGGTCGAAGATATCAGACTGGATTCGTTCATATTCTTTCCATATCTTGTTGCGGGAAAAGAAGTATACCTGGATGGGTACACCATATTCGGTTGCTTCTTTCTGGCTGATAATCAGGTCCAGGTCCTGATTGACTACAGGCAGGCTGCATAGATAACGTTCTATGTAGACGCGGTAAACTTGTGAGTTTGTAGGTATTACCCCTTCTTCCGGTTGGTAGTCGGCCAATAAAGGAATCTCTTTCCGAAAGTTATCCAGCATTTCCGGGGTACAGAACTTCAGAGTGGTGAGGTCGAGTGTGATATTCTTCATAACACGCCGTCCACCCGATTCTACCATTCCACGCCAGTTTTGGAACGGGTTACTCACCAAGCTGTATGGAGGAACTGTAGAGATGGTATTATCGAAATTCTGAATTTTTACGGTATTTAATGTGATTTCCTGCACCACTCCATTGGCATTTCCTGAAGGGAGAGTGATCCAGTCGCCCAAACGTACCATATCGTTGGCAGAAAGCTGAATACCCGCTACAAAACCAAGAATTGTATCTTTAAATACCAACATCAGAATGGCTGCCGAAGCACCTAATCCGGCAAACAGGCTGGCAGGAGATTTATTAACGAGGATAGCAATCATGATAATACCACCAACGAAGAAGAGAAGAACCTGTAATACCTGGATGAAGCCTTTCATCGGACGATTTTTCGCTGTTGCCTTCTCTGTATATACATCCAATATCATTAGCAGAACCCCGTTCAGAGCGAGCAACAAAGACATGATAATGTAAATAGCACATATCTTTTGCGAAATGAGCAGTAACTCTTTTCCTCTGACGAAAGCCATCGGAAGCATTACATATATCAATATGCCTGGAATGGTATGTATGAGGTTATGAAATACACGTCGTTTCATCAATAATGTATTCCATACATGCGGAGAGTGCTTGGTGTACTTCTTCATCCCGCCAACAAAAATACTTTGGCAGAGATAATCAAGCCCCACAGCAATACAAATCATTAAAACAGCGATAATAGCCTCATCGAAAGTGTTAGCTATCTTTGGGTCTACTCCCCATCCGATGAGAATCTTATTCATCCAATTTCCTAAGTCCATAGTTATATCTTGTTTTTATAAGTATAACGGCAGACTCAGGAAATTGTTTACCCCGGATTTTTAGAGCCTGTTTAAATTTTGCTCAGCATTGTTTTGAGAGTTATTTTTGCGGATGTTTTTCTGTTTTTATGAGGAGCATAGCGGGCTATGTGATGACTATACCTTAATGAAATGATCAAAAGAGGTTTTGTGCGAAGCTAATAAAAACGGGAAAACAGACCGAAAATAAACTCAAAAGAAGCTGAAGAAAAAACTTTTGAGGAAAATTTTAAATAGGCTCTTATCCGTTGACCTTTTTATAGTCCTCCAGAAACTTTTTGAGTCCGGAATCTGTCAATGGATGGTTAAGCAACCCCTTGATGGCGCTTAGCGGACAAGTGGCTACATCTGCACCGGCCTCTACACAGTCCATAATATTTTTTGTACTGCGTATCGAAGCAGCCAGTACCTGAGTTTTATAGTTATAAAATCTGTACATTCGTACGATTTCGGCAACTAAGCCTACGCCATCTTCACAAATATCATCCAGCCGACCAACAAAGGGAGATACGTAGGTAGCTCCTGCTTTGGCTGCCAATAGTGCCTGCCCGGTAGAGAAGACCAGTGTACAGTTGGTACGGATACCCTTTTCTGTAAAATATTTAATAGCCTTAATACCTTCGGCAATACAAGGCACTTTTACTACAATATGCGGATTGAGTGCTGCAAGTTCTTCACCTTCGCGAATCATTCCTTCGTAATCGGTGGCTATCACTTCCGCACTTACATCACCGCCTACAATATTGCATATTTCAACATAATGTTTACGTTGATTTTCGGTACCTTTGATTCCTTCCTTTGCCATGAGCGAAGGATTGGTAGTAACTCCGTCGAGCACTCCGAGTGCATATGCCTCGCGTATCTGCTCCAGATTGGCTGTGTCGATAAAAAATTTCATAACTTATATAGTTTTAGTGGTTAACTATCTAACGTCCAAAGATAAGTATTTGTTTATCCATTTCCAAGATTATCAAAAACAACCTTTCTCTGTTTCCAAATTTGTCTATCAATATGTCCATAAACGTCTTTTTTTTCATTGTACGGAAAAAGTATTGACTGATATAGGATGTAAATCTCTTTGTAAATGACGATATTTGTTTCGGAATCTAATATTAATTAATTATGGAAAAAAGATATTTTGTACTTCCTCTTGTTTTAACTCCTTGTCTGGCTCAACAGATTGTTGCGCAAAATAACGAACCTCAGCGTCCCAATGTAGTTTTTATTTATGCCGATGATATTGGTTTCGGTGATTTCAGTTGTAATGGTGCAAAAACGATCCACACTCCTAATGTAGATCGTGCTGCTGCCCAAGGTGTGCGTTTCACCAATGCACATAGCGCGGCGGCTACGAGTACACCTTCCCGTTATGCTATGCTTACGGGCGAATATGCCTGGCGTAAAGCCGGAACAGGTATTGCCGATGGTGACGCTGCTTCAATCATCCGTCCGGAGCGTTATACTATGCCGGATATGTTCAAGCAAAGCGGCTATGCAACCGGAGTGGTAGGTAAATGGCATCTTGGCCTGGGAGATAAGGGAGGCGAACAGGATTGGAATAAACCCTTGAAACCGGGTACCAATGATATTGGTTTTGACTATTCGTTTATTATGGCTGCCACCGGTGATCGTGTGCCTTGTGTATTTGTAGAAAACGATCAGGTGATCAATATTGATCCTGCCGATCCTATCCAGGTGAGTTACAAAAAGAACTTCCCGGGTGAACCTACCGGTAAGAATAATCCGGAGTTGTTGGTTATGCACCCTTCGCACGGGCATGATATGAGCATTGTCAACGGGATTTCCCGTATCGGGTTTATGAAAGGTGGAAAGTCGGCACTTTGGAAAGATGATAAAATAGCCGAAACACTGACCGGGAAAGCCGTATCTTTTATTGAAAAGCACAAAGATGCTCCCTTCTTTCTTTATTTTGCCACACAAGATGCTCATGTACCTCGTGTTCCCGGAGCACAATTCGTAGGTAAGAGTGGCATGGGGCCTCGTGGCGATTGTTTATTGGAATTTGACTGGAGTGTGGGTGAAATTCTGAATACTCTTGAAGAGTTGGGATTGGATAAGAACACATTGGTCATTATTTCCAGTGATAATGGTCCTGTGGTTGATGACGGTTATAAAGATCAGGCCGTAGAACTATTGGGCGATCATAAACCCGGAGGTGAATATCGGGGTGGTAAATACAGTATTTATGAAGCCGGAACACGTGTTCCCTGTATTTGGAGATGGCCGGGACAGATTAAGCCGGGAGTATCCGACGCATTGCTTTGCCAGATTGACTGGTTTGCTACCTTTGCCCAGATGCTGAATCAGTCTCTTCCCGAAGGTGCAGCACCGGACAGTCGTCCAATGAAAGCTGCCTGGATGGGAAAAGAGAAAAAAGGACGTGACTATCTGGTGTTACAGAATGCACAAAACAACCTTTCTATTACAGACGGGCGTTGGAAATATGTTCGTCCCGGTCAGGGCCCTGCTTATAATAAGACTGTGAATATCGAGTTAGGTAACAGTATGGAACCACAATTGTATGATCTGAAAAAGGATGTCGGTGAAAAGAATAATCTGGCAAAAGAGCAGCCCAAACGCGTACAACAGTTAAGTACTGAATTGGAAAAGGTTGTAGATGGGCGATATGGGTTGCCGCTGTACTGAGATTGCTATTGATTTGAATAAAACACACCTTTAATAAAAAGGCTTCCATACGTTGGGAGCCTTTTTATTTTTTCTAAAATTTTGTTTCAATGTATTGTTATAAAATTATTGTTGAAAATAATTAGAGAAGTTACTTAGTTGCTAAAAAAGTAAGTATGGATTTTTATATAAACAAGATATAAAGTGATATTTGAATGTTGTGGTTAGTCTAAATTATTGATTATCAGTTGAAATGAAGGCGCTGTTTCATTGGATTCAAGAGTGTACACTTTTTATTGTGTTAACTGGTTCTTCTTCAATTTAGTTGAAAAAGACATGTTCCATCACCATCTTAATTCTTAGCAACTCTAATCCTGCCCTTC